>NZ_JAWRHZ010000025.1:0-157863 GCF_040308045.1 Proteiniborus sp. | reverse complement strand
AATCTTCTTTTACTTATTGGATCTAGAGTAAAGGTCTTTCCCATTAGGATATCCCCTACATATTTTTCATTTTTAATAATCCCTCTGACAGATGAATCTGACCAAGTTGTATTGCCCTTCTTTGTTTTTGCTCCCATTTCTGTAAGTTCCCTTGCTAATACAAAGCATCCTATGCCACTAGTATATCTATTAAATATATATTTTACTATCTTTGCTTCTTCTTCATTTGTAATTAGCTTTTTCTTTTCCTTATCATAATCATAACCTAAACAGGAAGCTTGTCCTACTAATTCCCCCCTTTTCATCTTCATTTTAAGACCCATTTTAGTATTGGCAGAAAGGGATTCACTTTCCTGTTGTGCTAAAGAACTTAGGATAGTTAATAGCATTTCCCCATTCATTGTTAAGGTATTTATATTTTCTTTTTCAAAGATTATTGCTATATTTTCATCTTTTAACATTCTAACATATTTTAATGTATCCATTGTATTCCTAGCAAATCTGGATATGGATTTAGTAATTATAATATCTATTAAGCCATTATTGGCATCAGATATCATCCTTTGAAATTCATCTCTATTATCTGATTGAGTACCTGATATCCCTGAATCAGCATAAATATCTACAAATTCCCAATCCATATTCTTCTTAATTAAGTCTGTGTAATGGTTTACTTGGGATTGATAGCTATTCATCTGTTCATCTGAATCTGTACTTACTCTACAATAGGCTGCTACTCGCAATTTGTTTAATATCTTTCCTGTATTCCTATCAATTTTCTCTTTCTGTGCTTGAATTACTTGTACCTTACTCATTTTATCACCAACCTTTCTTTTAATCTATAATCCTTGTATTCCTACCAGGGATTACAAGGATTATAGATAGAAGATTCTTCTTAGTCAAGCTAATTATCAGTGTTTCAGAGTTTCCATCTCTGAATTTATTATAGAAATTCACAAGAATAAAGACAGAAAACAAAATAGGAAAGATAAGCCTGTCCTAATATATTTTATTGTTTTTCTATTTTCTTATTTTTCCTACTCTTTTATTTCGTACTTTCTCTTTATACTATTCCTTATAGCTGAATGTTCTTTTTCTGAAATTAATTCCTCTTTTAATAATCGATTTAACATTCCTATTTGCAAACTATATTTTTCTATATTATCCTTTAAGAATTTATATCCTACTGGAGTAAATAGAATATTTGCTACTGTTTCTATATCCCCTTCTCCTTTTATATCTTTTAAAATTATCTTTATTTTCTTCCAAAGTGATCTTAATTTCTTTTTCATTAAAAACCTCCAATCTTATCTATAACTTTTATATAATTCCCCTTACATTTTCTTTGACCACCTATAGGTGACACCAACAAATGCCTATTTATGGGGGTTTTCATCATTTCTGACCACCTAAGCTGACACAAAACCCTAATTCCGACCACCTATCTTTAATCTTTAAACCCACGGCACTGCCGGGGGATGTGGCTGGAAGGTGGAATCTTTTGACCACCTTCCTTTATCCTGCACTAAAATCAATAGGGGAGTCCAGTTACTATTTCACTAAAGTAATACAATATTATTTTGTTTTTATTCTCTTTCTTTCAATTGCTGTAATTATAATTTGTGCCCACACCTGCCCAACAAACCATATTACCAGCCATTAGGTGTTACTGCTCCAATCATCTAGTTTCAATGCCACACAAGGCGACACTGGGGCAGACGACGTTAAAAATCGTGCTACTTCATTTGTAATTAGTTTTTTAGGGTCGTAAGGGTCAACAGGGTCATCATTTTGAGGACTTAGGGGGTACTCATTTTATCGACCCTATCGTCCCTATTTCTAAAGATTTCAATTAGTCTCTTCCCATTGCTCTTACGAATAACAGCAGAGATACAACGTTCTTCAAGTTCACTCATGTTTTGTAGTATCCTTTTAGTAAGGGTCTTTGGAGAAATATTATCGTCCCTATTTTTAGATAATTCATTAGCTAGTTCTGTTGGTGTAGATTTATGATATTCTTTATCTTTCATAAAGTCAGAAAGAAGAATAACAATATCATCTAGCAATAAGTCATGGTTTTCAAAACTATCTGTTACTACCTGCCAAATATTATCTTCATCTCTTTCTAATTTAATTTCTCTATAATCTATATCCCTGCCAACGCAAGATAAGGTCGCCACTTTACCTCCTCTAGATTCTTCAACTAGTATAAAACTACTATCTACTGCTCCTTGAATTCCAGTAGTACCAGATATACGATTAAAGGGATCTTTATCATTTTCTTTTCTTAAGTGATGGATGAGTAAAATAGCTATGCCATATTTATCTGCTAGATTTTTTAATATAGTTAACTCATTATAATCATTGGCATAATTATAATCTCTAGATGTATTTCTTATCATCTGTAGGGTATCGATAATAACTAAGACGGTATTTGGATAGTCTTTTATGAAGTTAATTATTCTTTCTTCTAGTTCACCACCTAGCATTGCATTTTCAGTACAGAAGTTTACCTCATCTGTTGCTTCATCTGTAATATCAAATAGTCTATTTTGAATTCTTATTTGACTATCTTCAAAACAAAGATAAAGGGTCGTCCCTTCTTTAACCTTATTCCCCCAAACCTCCTCTCCTTTTGCCACTACCACTGATAACCATAAAGCAAGCCAAGACTTTCCCACTTTTGGTGACCCTGCCAGAATATGAAGGCCCTCTGATAGTAGATTTTCAATAACGAAATTAATTGGTTTTAGTGGCATGGTCATCAATGTTTCTCCATCAATGGTATTAAATCGTTTTGTCATTTATTTTCACCCCTTTACTTGTTTCCACATTTGAAGTCGATTTTTCAAGTCTAAGAGATAAAATATTTTAATAAATTTTATCCCCCCATATGTTTCCACACTTAGACCTTAATTTTGAAGTCTAAATCTGAAAATATTTAAAATAAAAAACCAGCCTCTATATGTTTCCACATTTAGAGGGTGGTTTACGAAGTCTGTATTTGAAAATAGGTAAAAAAAATAACCTCGACTTTTCATCAAGGTTATTTTAATAATTATTCTTTAATTGTGATAATTACCTAATAGGTATGCGGGTATCGTTTATAATTATAGCTGTAACTCTTTCAATATCTAAAGGAGTCTCTGTATCCCAACTTGAACTGAATCTTTGTTTTTCAGAGTCTCGGCTTCCACCACCGAATTCTAAATAAATAGTGTCATCTAAAGTTTCAATTTTCACTGTCATATCACTTGCATAACAAATTTCTCCTTTATAGCTACCCATCGCATTAAGTCCTATAGGACTTAATGTTATATATTCAAAATTATGTCCTTCAATTAAAATGTCATCTGTCCAAGTGAGAATATTATTAATTGAATCAGTTAGATTTGTTGCTACCATCCAATTTCCTTCAACACCAGTAGAAACTGAGCCTGTATATAAAAGATTATATTTACCAAGGTTCTCAGGTCTTACAGGGAATATGAATTCTTTATACTTATATATGGCATCTCCATAATCATTTCTTTCAAGATCAAGAATATTATTTTTTTCATCTGCTAATAGAACTAAACTATAATCATAGGATATTATATTGCCCTTCTCATCTTTTAGATCAATATGTGCATCATTTGCACCAAATTCCTTATCAAAAACCGTTCCTATTTGCACATGCAACTTTCCATCTATAATACCCACATTTGAAATCCATTGTTCTTCTTCACCATGAGGCATAGTTCCAATGTTCCCTGGAATAAGTGCCTTTGTATATAGCTCCTCATTATTCCCATTGCCACCCCAAATTTTTCTTTCATCAATAGGCATAGTATCTGCAACTTTAATTTTTTCAAGAGATATATTAATAGGTTCTTCTATAAAAGACACTCTATCAAAATAAATTAGTGAACTTCCTAATTCCAATTTATCTGTTAATGGTGTATCTAAGTCTGTATCTATATTGAATTCATAATAAATAGTGTTTGTAATTTCGTCAAAATAAATCATCTTTTGTCCCCAGGAAAATCCAGATATGGATTCGTCTCTTTTCATACCTATATCTGCAATCCGTTTATTTGTTTTAACATTAAATCCATCTCTAAAGTCAGTTTCTTCTGTTAATCGATTCTTACCTGTTATATCTTGGAGAGATAAATATACAATAGCCCTATTGTCATATTTTTGTGCACCAATTATCTCCATTCTAATGCCTTGATCTTCTACATAGGATTCTATAGGCTCTACAATATTGCTATAATCTGGGTTAAACCTTTTCATGAAGCCTTCAAAGTTTCCTAATACTACAGCAGTTGCACTACCAACTAAGAGTATAACTAATACCATAGCTGCCACTGTAGATCTTATCCATGGCTTGTGATTCTTAACTGGTGTATTAGTATCTCTCTTATGCAATTTGGTTTTTACTTCTTTTGCAAGCTTGCTTGAATCAACAGTAATCTGAGAAAACATATCATGTATTTTTTCTTCGTCAATATTATATTTATTCATACTTAAACCCCTTTCTATCATATTCATTATTTATTTCCTTAGCCAATTTATCTTTTACCCTTTGGTATCTTTTACGCAAGGTAGATGGAGAAACACCTGTAAGCTCTGATAGTTCCTCATAGCTTTGCTCTTCCATAATTCTACCATATAATAATGCTCGCTCCTTAGGCTTAAGTTTTCCAAGTGCTCTTAGTATTTCATCACTTAGGCCTTGGTCCTTCTCCTTGACAACTTCTTTCTTATGAATTTCACTATAATACAATATCCTACGCTTTTTAAGTTGATTTAAACTCAGGTTATATGTGATTTTATACAACCATGCAGATAAATTTTCTCCATCAAATCCTTTTCGATTTTCATAGGCTGCAATAAAACTATCTTGCACTATATCTTCTGCCTCTTGATAATCACATAAAATTGCTGTTGCATAGCGAAGGAGCTTTTCACCATAGATAGTAATTACCTCCTCTAATACTTCTTCTCCACCTGAAATAAATCTTTTACCAAGTCCCATATCTTCCACAGCCTCACTCCTTTCTTTTTACAGTGGACTCTACCCTTATAACAATTCAAAACCATGCTTTGTGACATATTTGGAAAAAATTTTAAAAAACAGCTGGCGAAAACTTAATTTCGCCACCTGTTTTGAAATTATAAAATAAGTTACAGGCAATATAATATCACACATAGGTAAGTAAATCTAATGTCCCTTTATCCATATACAGATAACCATATTTATCAGCATTAAAAAAGGTATATTTTATTACTACACACGACAGTGCTAACCTAAGCATTGCAATAGTAACTTCTCTTAACAGGCTAGTGCTGCAATAACATTTACCCCATTAAAAATCTTTTTTCTTTTCCTGCCCTTCCCATTATTATTAAAAACAATATGTTCCTCATCATGAAAAAACTTCATAAGAACATACCATTTTCCTTGATAATTAGCCATTTTGTGGTTTAATTTTATTATTAATTCCTCTGTATTCCTACTACGCACTCCACGTGCGGAGTATACGGAAACATATCCACTGGCTGTACCTCCAAAACCTTAAACCCATTTTCACTTAATATCTTCAAATCCCTTGCTAAGGTTGATGGATTGCATGATACATATACTACTTTTTCTGGTTTCATCTTTATTATTGTATCTATAACCTGAGAGTCACACCCTTTTCTTGGTGGGTCTACTACAACCACGTCTGCTTTTATACCTTTTTGGTATAGCTTTGGAAATATTTCCTCTGCATTACCACAATGAAATTCTACATTATCTATTCTATTTATCCTTGCATTTTCTTTTGCATCTTTAATTGCCTGATGCACTGATTCTATTCCATATACCTTTTTAGCCTTCTTTGCTAGGAAAAGAGATATGGTTCCTATTCCACAATATATATCAAATACTATTTCGGTACCTTCTAAACCTGCATATTCTAAAGCCTTATTGTATAACACCTCGGTTTGAACAGGATTTACTTGAAAAAATGATTCAGCAGAAATATGGAATTTGAGACCACCTATATAGTCAACTATTTTTTCTTCTCCAAAAACCACCTTTGATTTAGACCCCATAACTAAATTGGTTCTCTTAGTATTTATATTTTGAATAACACTTTTTAGCTCTGGTATTTCACTCTTTAGCATTTTAACTAATTGCTCTGAATGAGGAAGTGTATTTCCATTTGTAACTAAAATAACCATTGTATCTCCAGTTTTAAAGGAATTCTTAACTATAATATGTCTTAGAAGTCCTCTGCCAGTTTTATTATCATATGGCTCTATTTTAAATTCTTCTATGTATTTCCTGATTACCCTAGTAGCCTTATCTGCTACTTCATGCTGAATTTCACATACATCTATATTAGCGATATCATGACTTCCTTTTTTATAAAATCCAATTACTGTTTCTCCATTTTCTATGCCCACTGGTATTTGAACCTTATTTCTATATCTATTTGGATTATCCATTCCAATAGTATGGTGAATAGCTACATCATCTAGTCCACCAATTTTCTTCAAATCATTCTTAACTTTATTTGTTTTAAAATCTAATTCCATGTTATAATCCAACCCTTGAAGTGGACATCCACCACAGAAATCAGAAATACTACATTTCTTATCTACCCTGAATTTAGAAGGCTTGATTATTTTTACTGTTTTCCCTAAAGAATACTTCTTTTTCACATCGATTATCTTTACTGAAACTATATCTCCTATTAACCCACCTTCAGTAAATATTGTATATCCTTCTAATTTCACTACCCCATTGCCTTCATGACTTATATCTATTATTTCACCCTCGATTATATTTCCTTTTTTAACTGGTATATCCATCTAATCTCTCCTTAAAAATTATCTTCATTTATGTATTTATACAAGAATATTGTCCTATTTTAATTATAATATATACATATTAAGCGAACATATTATATTTTGCAACTTTTTGTCGTGTTCTACATGTTTATTTATACCTACTTTTAGTATAAAATGATAATATAGACATAGGACAAGAATAAGGAGGAGGATTCATGTTTAAATCTATCTGTAATCTGTTGATAATATTGCTTATATGCATTGGAGCATCTGGTATTTCAGTATTATATAGTCCTGCTTTAGATCAAAGCATTGCAATAAATGATAATAGTGGAGGAGTAACTTTAGTAGCCTCTAGCGAAGTAGACGATTTGTTATTAAACCCTAGTAATATTTTTATAAAATATAAATCAGATAAAAATATTCTCTTAAATTTTAAGGAAGAACACCAATTTACTGCAAAAATATATAAGGATGGAGAAGCATATAAAGTCCACGATATTCATAATGATAGCCCCATTCAAATAGAATTCACCAAGGATACTCCTTATAGTGTAAATATTAACATCTCTCAAAAAAGTCTTGACCTTCCTAATGGAGAATATAAAATCGAAATAACTCCTAACATAATAAGCGACTCATTTTATTCTGAACCTCTAGTTTTGAACGTAAAATATTTAAGTGATGTTCCATACATACCTGCTATTAATACTATTCCAGATGGAAAAACGGCATTAAATTTGTATTTTTCTGACACTAAGAATTCTGTTGAACAATTAATAGGCATTACTCGTTTTATTGATTATACAAAGAGGCCACTTACGGCAATAGTTGATGAACTCAAGAAAGGGCCTGCCTTCGAACTAGGTCTCAATATGAACTCAATAATAGGAGATTATAATTATGTGTCATTGAAAGGTACTACAGCATATGTAGATTTACCATCGAAGGAGATACTTTACACAGAAGAAAGTGAGAGAAGCGAAGCTGCTATGAATGCTTTTATAAAATCTCTTGCTAGTTACCCTGGAGTTGATAATATTAGATTTCTAGTTGACTACAATAGATCTAAAACCTTTTTTAATAACAAAGATATAACTAAGGCTTTTACAATTAGTAATGAAAATAAAGCTTTTCTCGCATATGATTCTCCTAATAGATATTTCTTAGTTGAATGTGAAGTAGAAGAAATAAAAGAAGATATGGATGTAAGAGATAAAGCTACTTTAATATTTAACTCATTGCAAAATAGTAAATATAATTATTTATCTTCTACGATTCCTTCAGAAGTTAAGCTTTTAAACTCAAGATTAGAAAATGATGTTTTAATAGTAGACTTTAATTCAAAGTTTGTAAATGCTTATGGTAATAATGATAATTTAAATAGAATGATGCTTGACTCAATTTTGTTTTCATTTACAAGCATAAAGGAAGTCAATAAGGTAAAGGTTTTAGTAGAAGGACAAGATGTTAATAGCTTTGCAGGCCTAGACTTATCTGATGAAATTATGAGACCTCTATTTTTAAATCCAGAAAACTGATATAGAGTAAAAGCTACTTACATATTTAGGTTAGTAGCTTTTATTTTCTTAACCCTTTACTAAGGTCCTTACTTCACTCACTAAAACTTTAACTTTTTGTTCAATCAAGTTTAAATCTTCTTCTCTTGGAGCTCCTTTAAACTCCACTGGCTCTAAGAAATCCCATTTCATACAATGCTTATTCATTATTTCATCTAATTCTTTTTGAGCACCACCTGACCAACCATAAGAACCAAATCTAAAAGCCTTCCTATTGAATGCCTTTTTCTTTCCTATTTCCTCTAAAACTGCTGCTAATGGAGGAAACATCTTATACTCATAAGTTGGCATAGCAAGAATTATGCCTGTTGATGTCCAAACTGATGCTAATACTGTTCCCCACGATGTCTCTGGAACTCGGTGTACATGGAACTTTATTTTTTCTTGTTCTAATACTTTAATGACATGTTGGACTGCCTTTTCTGTCATTCCATACATTGAGCCCCAAATAATAGTTACTTCTTCTTTGGCAATACCTTTTTGATAAGCAGCATATCTAGAATAATCTTCTAAAATTTTATTAGGATTCTTTCTCCATACAATTCCATGGCCCGGTGCAATTATTTTAATAGGTAAAGTAGAACATTTATCAATAGCTTTTTTTACTGGAGTTGAAAAAGCTGCTACAATATTTGAATAATATCTCACTGCTTCTCTCTCATAAAAATCAATTTCCTCATCACTAAGTTCATCGTCATAATTTGACTTTGTGACTTTTCCAAATGATCCAAAAGCATCACAGGAAAATAAAGTTCCTGTTAAAGTATCAAAAGTAGCTATTGTATCAGGCCAATGTACATTAGGTATTTCTACAAATTTTAGTATATGATTGTTTCCTAAATCTAGAGTATCGTTGTCTGTAACACATGTAACATTGTTTGTATGTCCATAGAAAGCTTCTAATAACTCTGCTGATTTTTTGCTACATACAACTTTGAAATTAGAGTTTATTTTTTTAAAGTCCTCAATCCATCCAGAATGATCTGGCTCCATATGGTTTATTATAAGATATTCTATAGATTCAGGAGCAATATTTAATTTATCTAGCAAGGCAAATAGGCTTTCTGGAACTCCGTCCCAACCACATACTCCATCTACAATGGCAGTTTTTTCGCCTTTGATAATATAAGAGTTTAGAGAAACTCCATTTGGCATTTCCCATAAACCTTCAAACAGAATGTCTTCCATATTCACAGAAAGCTGATAAATATTTTCAATAACTTTTGTCACGTTCAAAATGACCCCTCCTAACATTGCTATAAAAACATTTTATCTAATATATATATAATATCTTTTTCACAATGATATTTCCACTAGTTTGTCAAGTATTATTCTATTACCCTTAATCATTTATGTTAATCAATGGAGTTATGCCCTTCTAACACCTTAAAAACTGCATTTATTATATTCACATAGGCAAAAAAATAGGCACATCATCGATGCGCCAAAACTAGAACCAGTATACCCCATATTATTTCATACATAATGTTTATTATTAACTACTATATTCTAATCTATACATAATTATCCTAAAATATTCACAACTTTCTTTAACATATCCCTAATAGGCAAGTCATAAGGACATCTAGTTTCACATTGTCCACATTCTATACAATCACTTGCTTTACTACTAAATTCCATATATCTTTCTTTTGCCCAATCTTTAAGATTATATCTGCTATAATAACCCTCTATCAAAAATTGAGAAGGTATATCTATTCCCTGTGGACATGGTGCACAGTATCCACATCTTCTACAGAATTCTGTTCCAAGCTCTTTAGCTTCTGTTAATATAATATCTCTTTCAGTATCATTAAGCTTTCTATATTCATTTCCAACTCTAGCATTTTCCTTAATTTGTTCTATACTATCCATTCCTGGTATTGCAACTGATACACTTTTATTTTCTAGTATAAATCTAAGTGAAAGCTCTGCATTAGTAATTGCGCCTCCAGCTAAAGGCTTCATTACTATTACACCAAGTCCTAAACTATTAGCCTTTTTAAACAACTCCTCTGCTTGTCTCTCTACTGGATTATAAGGAAACTGAATAGTATCAAAATACCCTGAGTCTACTCCTTTTTCTAAAGTAACCAGATCATGACTAGTCATGCCAATATGCTTTACCTTTCCTTCTTGTTTTGCTTCTTTAAGTGCTCTTAGTGCTCCATTTTCGCTTATTATTTTATTGTATTCAGCCTCAGTTCTTACATTATGTAATTGATAAAGGTCTATATATTCAGTTCTTAGATTCTTAAGGCTTATTTCTATATCTTTTTTCATTCCATCATAATCCCTAGACATAGATTTGGTTGCTAAGACAAATTTATCTCTGCCAAATTTTCCTAATCCATATCCAATTAATTCCTCACTTATTGTGTATCCCCTAGCTGTGTCAATAAAGTTTATTCCTTGTTTATTTAACTCTTCTATTAGTCTTGCTGCATATTCCTCGTCTACTCTCTGTATAGGAATACCTCCAAATCCAATTGATGATATCTCCAAGCCTGTTTTTCCTAAGATTCTTTTTTCCATAGTTTTTCCCCCTTATCTTCTAAAAAAAACATTAATACTGCCTGTTTGAATCATACTAGTAAGCCATCTTTTAATGAGATTCGTATATAACTGTCTTGTTGTTGGTAAAACTAAGGTAAATCCTGTTATGTCTGTTAACAATCCTGGTGTTAGTAAGAGAATTCCCCCAATAAGTACACATAATCCATTCAATAACTGATTTCCTGGAACTCTTCCTTCATTTAACTCTCTTTTAATACTTGTCAAAATAGCTACTCCTTCAGTTTTAGCAAGATATGCACCTACAAATCCTGTTACTATGACTAGAGCTATAGTTGTCCATACAGTTGTAACTTCTGCTATTTTAAATAATATAAATATCTCAACTATAGGAACTATTGTGAGCAAGAGAAATATTTTAAATAGCACTTTAATTTCCACCTTCTATACTTTGATTTAGTGCTTCCCATACATGTGGCATTTTCTTCTTAAAGTTTATAGGCTTAAGCTCTTTTGTGACAAAAGCGTGTTTTGTATATCCTTCTGCTAATAAAACGTTATCTTTTTTCCTAATTATTTCATAGCTAAATATAAGTTTAACTCCTCTTAATTTTGTAAGCTTTGTTTTTATAATTATTTCATCATCATATTTAGCAGATTGAATGTATTTACAACCTACATCTATTACTGGAAGTAAAATATTTTCATCTTCTAGTTCTTTATAGTCCATTTTAAAAAGTCTAAAAAATTCAGTTCTTCCTATTTCGAACCAAACAAAATAATTTGCATGATATATTATGCCCATCTGATCAGTTTCTGCATATCTTGTTCTTATAACTGTTTCACTTATCATAATATTATTCCTCCAAAAAGTGTTTTAATGCCTTACATTAATTATATCAATTTATGTAAAAAAATAAAAGGCAGCAAAATATACTGCCTTCTATACTATAATACTCTGGTTTCTCCTCTATATACCAATCCTCTTATACTATCTACTGTAATAATTTCTCTATCTTTTAGTATTTTCGTTGCATCATTAGCTCCTACAATTACTGGCTTCCCAATATTTAATCCTACTATTGCAGCATGGGATGTTAGACCTCCATGTTCTGTTATTATAGCTGAAGCTTTTTCCATGAAAGGAACCATGTCTTTATCTGTATCTATAGCAACAAGTATATCTCCATCTTCAAATTTGTTTTCTAAATCTTCGATGCTCTTTGCTATACATACCTTGCCTTTTGCGGAACTATTACCAATTCCTGTACCGTTCACAAGTATCTCCCCCACTATATGTACTTTTAATAAGTTAGTGCTACCAGCTACCCCCACCGGAATTCCAGCAGTTATTACAATTAAATCCCCTTGCTTAATAAAATTCTTTTCAATAGCACTTTGTACTGAAGAATCTATCACTTCATCTGTTGTATCAGTACCTTGAGCAAATATTGCATATACTCCCCATACAAGCATGAGCTTCCTCATAACGTCTTTTCGAGGAGTCACTGCAACAATAGGAGCTGAGGGTCTAAATTTTGAAACTGCTCTAGCAGTATATCCTGATGAAGTAGCTGTTACAATAGCTGCTGCACCTAAGTCTGCTGCAGTTGAACAAGTAGCATGGCTAATTGCATTAGTGACTGTTATATCCTTTCCAATTGATTTATTACGTAACATTTCTTTATAATCTAAAGAATGCTCTGTTCTAAGAGCTATATTGGCCATAGTCTTAACTGCTTCTATAGGATATCTTCCTGCCGCTGTTTCACCTGAAAGCATTATTGCATCTGTACCATCAAATATGGCATTTGCTACATCCGTCACTTCAGCTCTTGTAGGTCTTGGATTTCTCATCATAGAGTCAAGCATCTGAGTAGCTGTAATAACAGGCTTTCCTGTTTCATTACATTTCTTAATAATAGTTTTTTGAACAAGTGGTATTTCCTCAGTAGGTATTTCCACTCCAAGGTCTCCTCTAGCTACCATTATTCCATCTGAAACCTGTATAATCTCATCAATATTGTCTACGCCTTCTTGATTCTCTATTTTTGATATTATTTGTATATTATTAGCTTTATGTTCTTCTAGAACCTTTCTTATTTCAATAACATCTGAAGCTTTTCTTATAAAAGAAGCAGCTATAAAATCAATTTCATTCTCTATTCCAAACAGTATGTCTTCAACATCTTTTTGAGTTATAGCAGGTAGATTGATTTTTATTCCAGGTACATTTACTCCTTTATGATTCTTTATTGGTCCTGGATTTATAACTGTACACCTAATATCAGTTTCATTAACTATCTCAATTATTTTAAGCTCAATAAGTCCATCGTCTATTAGAACACTGTCTCCTACTTTAACATCTTTAGGTAAGCCATTATATGTTATACTACAAATACTATTATTTCCTATAATATCTCTTGTAGTTATAGTAAATTCTTGACCCTCAACAAGCTCTGCTATTCCATTTTCAAAATCTCCTGTTCTTATTTCAGGTCCTTTTGTATCTAACATAATTGCTACTGGTATATCTAATTTTGTCCTTACTTTTTTTATAGCATCAATTCGTTTTTTATGTTCCTCATGAGTGCCATGAGAAAAGTTTAATCTAGCAACATTAAGTCCGTTTAATACTAATTTTTCAAATATCTGCTCGTTTTCAGAGGCTGGTCCTATTGTACATACAATTTTTGTTTTTTTCATTTTTCCACCACTCCTAAATAGATAGAATTTTTGTCAGTTGATATGTATCTGTATCAAATTCTCTTTTAATTGAAAGTGCTTCATCTATATCAATGTCAAATATCTTATTTCCTTTAATACCTAAAGCTCTTGAGGTTTTTCCTTCTATAAGTAGTTGAACTGCCTTAGCTCCCATCTTGCTTGCTATTATTCTATCAAAAGCTGTAGGACTTCCTCCTCTTTGAAGATGCCCTAATATAGTAACTCTTGTTTCTATACCAGTATATTTTTGTATTTCATCTCCAAGTTCATAGGCGTTACCTATACCTTCCGCAAGTAAAATTATACTATGTAGTTTACCTCTATTTTTCCCTTGGATAAGTCTTTTACATACTTCTTCTACATTAAATCCTTCCTCAGGGACTATTATACTTTCAGCTCCTCCTGCTAGCCCTGCATTTAGTGCAATATCTCCACAATGCCTACCCATTACTTCAATAATATTTGCTCTTCCATGTGAAGTTGAAGTATCTCTTATCTTGCTTATTGCATCTATTACTGTGTTGATAGTTGTATCAAATCCAATAGTAAAATCTGTATAACCTAAATCATTATCTATAGTCCCTGGTATTCCTATAGTAGGAAATCCTAATTTGCTAAGCTCTCTAGCACCCTTAAGGGAGCCATCTCCTCCTATAACTACAAGCCCATCAATGCGAAATACTTTTAGAACAGTCATAGCTTTTTCTCTGCCAGCTTCAGTCGTAAATTCATCACTTCGGGCTGTCCTTAACATAGTGCCACCTCTATGTATAATGTCTGCAACTGAAGACAAATTCATCTCATAAATATTTCCATCTATCAAACCATTATATCCTTGCTTTATTCCCATAATTCTAATATTATTATAAATACCAGTTCTAGTAACAGCTCTTATGGCAGCATTCATACCAGGTGCGTCTCCTCCACTTGTTAGCACACCTATAGTTTTCATCACATAACCTCCTTCGCTAATCCAACATGGTCTTTAAAGGTCCCAGTATGGTTAAAAATTATTTTCCATTTAATTTAATATTATTTGAATATTATACTTAGTATCCTAAATCTAATAAAACAGTCTGGGCATCATCTGCCTCAAACTCTGGGACTAATATTTTGTAAAGTATACTATCCCCTTCCTTTGAAAAGGGTTTCACTTTGACTAGAAATCCTTCGGTTTTTAGTTTTTCTCCTAATTCCTTTGCTGCTTCAGCGCCTTCAACCATATATACTGCAGTCCACATTTTTTGACCTCCAAAGTTTCTATCTCTATAGTCTAATTTTACACGAATATTGTTATGAATGGATACTATAAGCATATTATACCACAAAATCAAAATATTCCACTAAAGATTTTATGGTAAAAACCAATCAACAAACCTTAACACAATCTTTCCCTAGCATGTTCTCAAGTTTTTTAAAGAGTTCTATATTATCAGCATCTACCCAATAATCTCTATCTGCCATTACGGTACTTCTGTTTTTTTCAATATAGACATATACAGGTACTGTACCACTATGCTGAGATAATGTTCTTTTAATATCCTCAAGAAAATCTAAAGGTTTTGACATTGGCATTTTAATATATATTTTTTCTTTTTTAGCTTTAACTAAAGGTTTAATAGTTTCAACTATTATTTTGGGCTCTTCTTCTTCATTTATGTTAAGTTTTCCATCAACTATTATTATACTGTCTTCGAATATAAGCTTACTATATTTTTCAAAAGTAGCTGGAAATATTATAAGCTCTATTGTTCCATATAAGTCCTCAAGAGTTGCAAATGCCATCATATTGTTATTTTTAGTGATTTTATTTTGTTTTTTTACTATTATACCTCCAATAGTGACTTTGCTTTCATCGCTAATAGGAGTTGCATTTACTCCTATATTTTCCAATGCTTCATTTATATCTACTGTGGTTACATTAGAAATTCTTTTGAGCTCTTCATCAAAGGAAGAAAGTGGATGTCCACTAATATACACCCCTATCATTTCTTTTTCCATTGATAATAAGGTTCTTTCTGGAAATTCTTTAATATTCGGTAATATGTCTAGACTCAAATCAGGATTGTCTTCAGGACTTAATACTTCAAATAAAGAAAATTGTCCTTCTACATTTCTCTTTCGGTCTTGATTCATACCTTCCAATATTCGCTCATATACTGCTAAAAGCTGTGCTCTATTTGCTCCTAATGAATCAAATGTACCGCATTTTATCATGCTTTCTATCATTCTTTTATTTATAACATTTAAATCTACTCTCTGACAAAAATCAACGAAGCTAAGAAATTTTCCGCTTTTTTTCCTTGTTTCAACTATAGAATCGATTGCTGCAGAGCCAACATTTTTTATTGCAGCAAGTCCAAATCTAATTGCCCCATCTTTCACTGTAAATTTTGAGTAGCTTTCGTTGATATCAGGTGGAAGTATTTTTATTCCAAGACGTTTACATTCTTGAATATATAGCGAAACAGAGTTAGTATTTCCCATAATACTAGTAATTAAAGCAGCCATGAACTCAACAGGATAATAATATTTAAGCCATGCTGTTTCATATGCTACAACTGCATAGGCAGCAGAGTGGGATTTATTAAATGCATAGTTTGCAAAATCTATCATATCATCATAAATCTTATTCGCAGTAACTTCATCTACACCATTTCTTATGGCACCAGGTATCTCTACTTCACCTTTTTCATTTGTCTTGCCGTAAATAAAATGCTTTCTTTCTTGCTCCATTACATCCATTTTCTTCTTTCCCATGGCTCTTCTTACTAAATCAGAGCGCCCCATAGAAAAGCCTCCTATATCTCTTACAATTTGCATTACTTGCTCCTGATATACCATGCAACCATAAGTAACATCAAGTATAGGTTCTAGTTTAGGATGCAAATATTTAATTGCATCAGGATTATTTTTGTTTTCTATATACCTTGGTATCTGGTTCATTGGTCCTGGTCTATATAAAGAGTTAGCTGCTACTATGTTTTCAAATCCAGTAGGTTTAAGCTCTTTTAAAAACTGTCTCATGCCAGAGCTTTCAAATTGGAACACTCCTAAAGTTTCACCTTTAGCAAACATCTTGTATATATTTGGGTCATCATAGTTTGAATTAGAGAAATCTATCTTAATCTTATGATTGTCTTCAATTAGCTTTATAGCATCTCTTATAACGGTAAGAGTTCGTAATCCTAAAAAGTCCATCTTTAATAAGCCCAGCTCTTCAAGCTCTGTCATTGTAAACTGGGTAATAATATTTTCATTGTTCCTTGATAATGGAACATACTCAGTAATAGGTAGCTTCGATATAACTACCCCAGCAGCATGTGTTGAAGTATGTCGTGGTAGGCCTTCAACTGCTTTTGCTAAATCTATTAATTCCTTTACTGAATCATCATCTTCATATAGTTCATTTAACTTTTTGTTTATCTCTAATGCTTTATCTATAGTAATACCAATAGCCATTGGTATCTGCTTTGCTATATAATCAACCTCACCATAAGGCATATTTATTGCTCTGCCTACATCTCTTATGGCTGCTCTTGCTGCCATTGTACCAAAAGTTGCAATCTGAGCTACTTTATCAGAGCCATATTTAGATATGACATAATCTATTACTTCTTCTCTTCTTTCATAACAAAAGTCAATATCTATATCTGGCATAGATACTCTCTCTGGATTTAAAAATCTTTCAAATATTAAACCATTTTTTATTGGGTCAATATCAATTATTCCTAATGTATAAGACACTAAACTGCCTGCTGCAGAACCACGTCCTGGTCCTACCATTATTTCATTATCCTTTGCATATTTGATGAAGTCCCAAACAATAAGAAAATAATCGACATATCCCATATTTTCAATAGTCTTTAATTCATACTCTAATCTATCAATTAGCTCCTGACCTACATTCTCATATCTTCTTTTTAATCCCTCATAGCATAGCTTCCTTAGGTATTCTGGATTTGTTAATCCCTCAGGTGCGCTAAAGCTTGGTAAGTGAAGAGTATTAAAATCTAATTCTACATTACATCGTTCTGCTATCTTAACAGTATTTATTATTGCATCGTCAAAGCTACTAAATAAGGCATTCATCTCTTCAAATGATTTTAAATAAAATTCTGAGGAAGGAAACTTCATTCTATCTGCGTCTTCTAAAGTTTTTCCTGTTTGTATACATAAAAGAACATCATGAAATTTAGAGTCTTCCTTATTTATATAATGAACATCATTAGTAGCCACTAGTGGTATATTTGTTTCCCTACTAAGTTTTAAAAGCTGTTGATTTATTAGCTTTTGTTCTCTAATACCATGATCCTGTAATTCTAAAAAAAAGTTATTTTGTCCAAAGATATCATTATATATTAAAGCAATTTGCTTAGCTTTTTCATAATTGTTGTCATTAATATATTGCTGTACTTCCCCAGCAAGGCATGAGCTTAGAGCAATTATCCCTTTACTATATTTTCTAAGTACTGAATAATCCACTCTTGGCTTATAATAAAATCCTTTAACAAAGCCTTCTGATACTATCTTCATTAAGTTTAAATATCCTTCCTTGTTTTCTGCAAGAAGTACAAGGTGATATTGATTTTTATCCTTGCTTGGATTTTTTTCAGTATATTTACCTTTTGATATATACACTTCACAGCCTAAAATAGGCTTAATCCCTTTTTTAATAGCAGTTTTATAAAAATCTACTATGCCGTACATTACCCCATGGTCTGTTATAGCTATGCTGTCCATTCCAAGCTCTATAGCTCTATCTATAAGCTTGTTTACTCTAGAAGCTCCATCCAACAAACTATATTGGGTATGAACATGAAGATGTACAAATTTTTTTCCAGCTTTATCACTCATTTTTTCACTTCCTTTTGGATATAAAAAAATTAAAAAGATAGTGAATTTCACTATCTTCATTATATCAAAACTAATATTAGGTTACAATTTTATACCTCAAAATAATTCTATATCATCTGTAGTTTCTACTATATTTATTGAGTCTTCTATCTCAGATAAGTCCAGTATATAAGGAACTTTTACTCTCTTTCCTAAATTATTATATAGTATCCTTACTACAGGTCTGGATGTATAGCCTTTCTTATTAGAAATAACATACCCCTTAAAACCAGTATTAAGTACGATACCCTTGCCAACTGGATATCTTGCAATATTATCTACAAATTTATTAACTATATTGCCATCAAATTGACTTCCTGACATAGAAAGAATATAATCTAAAGCTTCATCTATACTTGCTTTTTTCTTATAGACTCTATCATTAGTTAATGCATCATATACATCTGCAATTGAAACTATTCTAGCATATTCGTGGATATCTTCCCCTTTTATATTATGAGGATATCCATTACCATCATATCTTTCGTGATGGGATAACGCTATTATTTTTGAATCAAAACTTATATTTTTAATATTGTTTAAAATTGCATATCCATATGTAGTATGCCTCTTTACTATTTCATATTCACTCATAGTAAGAGAGGAAGGTTTATTAAGTATGTTAAACTCAATCCTAGCTTTACCTATGTCGTGAAGTATTGCTCCGGCACCTAGGTCAATAAGTTTTTCTTTGTCATAACCTAAACTTATGGCTGTAACTAGAGATAAAACAGATACATTTACGCAATGTCCAAATGTATAATCATCAATAGCTCTAATTTCAGAAAGGTTAACTAGTATATCTTCAGGTGTTAGTAAATCTTCGATTATTTTATTGATAATCTTCTTTATGTTATCGAACTCATTTTCATCTAGATAACAGAGATTATTCATAATATTTTCTATCACTATAAAAGAACTTATTTTCAATTCTTTTCTCACCATATCGCGAACTATCTTTCCATCACCTAAATCATCCCTTATATAAATGCTTCTTATACCCAATTCCTTAAGCCTATTTAAATATCTTTCCTTAATCACGACATCTTCATCTAGAAGCATTAGTCCCTGGCTTGTAAATATAGGTCTTGCATTTACCATTCCTTCTCTAATCATATCTAATGACATTAATATCATGATTGTCTCCTCTATAATAAACTTATATGATCCTATATTTAAACATTATACACTAGTTCTTACAATAAATCGACATTATATGACCTGTTTCAATAAATTAGGAATATTAGACTATGAAAAGGTAAAACTTTCTTGCTATAAACTCAGAAAACAAATCTTTATAATTGATCTAACTTATTCTCAACTAAATCCACAATATCCTTCATAGCAACATCTTCATCAATTCCATCTACTATTATCTTAATTTCTTCATCAGGACAAACTCCTAAGGACATTATTCCCATTATGCTTTTTGCATTAACCTTATTACCATCTTTTTCTACGAATATTTCACTTCTATATTTACTACAAGTTCTTACAAATAATGCAGCAGGCCTTGCATGAAGTCCAATACTATTTTTAATCACTACGGTTTTTGTAATCATATTTTTACTTCCTCCTCTCTCTTAATTGCTCTGCAATCTCTTCTAATTTTCTTAGTCTATGATTTACCCCAGATTTCCCAATAGTTGGATTAAGCATCATTCCTAGTTCCTTTAGACTTGCATCTCTATGTAAAAGCCTTAATCGTGCAATATCAACTAGGTTCTCGGGTAAGTTATCAATTCCAATTACCTTGTCTATATATTCAATATTGTGTATCTGCCTTAATGAAGCATTTATAGTTTTTTCTAAGTTTGCAGTTTCACAATTAACTATCCTATTTACATTATTTCTTACTTCCTTGAGTATTCTAATATCTTCAAGTTTAAGAAGTGCAGAATGAGCTTCAATAATATTTAATAAATCTACAATCTGTTCTCCTTCTTTGAGGTATACAACATAACTTTCTTTACGTAATACTATTTTTGAGTTTAGTCCAAAAGAATTAATCAATTGAGACAAATCTTCACTATGCTGTTGGCTGTGTGTAACAAATTCAAGATGGTAAGTTTTTTCGGGATTACTAATTGAGCCTCCTCCTAAAAAAGCACCTCTTATATACGCTCTTTTACAGCATCTATTGCTGACTAAGTCTTTAGTTATACCATAGTTTATGACATAATGTTGTTTGCTATCCTTTTTTAATACTCCAGTATCTATAAGAATTTTTTCTGCATCTTTAGAATTGCTAACTATCATTAAATAGTTATTATTTTTCTTTAGCTGCTTATTTTTTCTAACCATTACTTCAGTATTTACATTATATAAAGATTTAAGTAAAGAAAATATTCTTCGTGCAATAGCAGCATTTTCTGTTGTAAATTTTAAGTTAACCCGACCTAATCCACTAATTTGAATAGAGCCGCTCATGCGAATAAGTGCAGCTAATTCTGCTAATATACAACAACTATTATCTGTTTGGATTCTAGACAATTCATTTTTAGTTTTTGATGAAAAAGACATAAGCCACACCTACCATAGAAAATCTATAACTACATATTTTGTATAGCTTTCAATATTATTTTCTTCTCGTCTTCATATCTTGCTATCTGACTTGCCCTATTAATGTGAACAAACAAAGCATCCACAAAACCTTCTTGTTTTTGGGGAATACATTCCATATTCCTAGCTTCCATTAGAAACCAATGTACAGTCTTATTGACAACTTCATCCTCTTCTCTTGTATTTCTAAAAGAGTAGTGTATCTTTCCTAAATATTTAATAATATTTGCCTTTACTCCTCCTTCTTCTAGTACCTCTCTAGTAGCTGTTTCAGCTATATCTTCATTATACTCTACTTTCCCCTTTGGTAAAACCCAATCTCCATTATATTTTCTTAATAATAATATAGCATTACCAAATACTACAACCCCTCCTGCACTTATTTCATTTCTCATGTTGATACACCCCTATGTACAAATATCCCATCCTAATTAATAAAAAGTATATACAATTAAATTATCATATTAGTGCAAATCTTTCAACTACTCAGCGAGCTATTTAAATATTGTTTTATTTACTATTCTTATTATTTGATATAAAATGGTATTAGATTCCATAAAATATTACTAAGGAGGCTTGTTTATGAATATTGATATGCAATACACCATTGATAGACTCGTTAAAATTTTGGAAACTCCAAGTCCAACAGGAAATACTAAAACAGTAATGGATTTCGTAGAAAAAGAATTTAATGATTTAAATGTCAGCACTTATAGAACTAAAAAAGGAGCTTTAGTAGCTACTATAAAAGGTGAAAATGACGAAATACATAAAACATTATCTGGTCATGTAGATACGTTGGGAGCAATGGTAAAGGAAATAAAAAGTAATGGCAGGCTTAAAATCACACAAATTGGCGGCTATTCGTGGAATACTGTGGAAGGCGAATATTGTATTGTTGAAGCTTCAAATAGCAAACTTTATTCTGGTACTATCTTAACAACTAAAGCATCCACTCATGTCCACGGTAGTGAAACTAGTAAGCTTGAAAGAAATGAAAGCAGCATGGAAATTAGACTTGATGAAAAAGTAAATTCAGCTGAAGATGTAGAAAAATTAGAAATTTCAGTTGGAGACTTTGTATTTCTTGACCCAAGAACTACAGTGACTGAAAGTGGCTTTATCAAATCAAGACATCTAGATGATAAAGCAGGAGTAGCTGCTATTTTAACAGTAGCTAAGTACCTTAAAGATAACAACATCGCTCCAAAGTATACAACTAACTTCTTGATAAGTAATTATGAAGAAGTAGGTCACGGAGCTTCAGCTTCTATACCAGAAAAGACTGCTGAATTTATCGCCATTGACATGGCTGCTCCAGGCGAAGGACAGACTTCTGATGAATATAACGTTACTATATGTGCTAAGGATTCAAGTGGTCCATATGATTTGGAATTAAAAAATAAATTAGTAGAAATTGCAAAAATCAATAATATAAACTATAAGGTAGATATATATCCATACTATGGTTCAGATGCTAGCGCAGCTTTAAGAGCTGGATGGGAATTTAAACATGGTCTTATAGGTCCTGGTGTAGATGCTTCGCATTCATATGAAAGAACTCATAAAGATGCTATTGAAAATACAATTAAGTTGGCTATCAATTATTTATTGAAAGATTAATAATCTGTTTGGAGGTAGCTATATGCTTATTGCTATTTTAAGTGTATTAAATTTTATATAAATATAATCAATAATTCATTTTTTAAACATTAAAGTGCAGATAAATTATTTTTCTGCACTTTTTTATTTATGCCATTATTTATATTTGCTTACTTTATTATCATGTTTAAATTGTTAATGAAGTAGCAAAATAAAATAAAAAGGTGATTTTATGTCTATTAATGAAAAGTTTATAATAAATCTTCAAGGAAAATCTTTTGTTACTTATGAAGGGCTTTTAGATTTAGCACATCAAAAGAATTTGAAGTCGATTCATGTTGAACTTGTACAGTCACCGTCAAAGGAAAATAATATGACTGCTATTTGTAAGGCTACAGCAATTACTGATAAAGGAACTTTTATTGATTATGGAGATGCAAGTCCAGCTTCAGTCAATTCTAAAATTCAACCCCATATAATTAGGATGGCATCTACGCGCGCAAAGGCAAGAGCCTTAAGAGATCTTACTAATGTAGGTATGACTGCCATTGAAGAGATAAACCTAGAAGCTGAAGACGAAACTTTGGAAAGCTCTTTTGAGTCTTCTACTTTTAGTTCCTCTGACTTCTTTGGTGAACCACCCACTAAAAGGCAAATAGAAACAATAAGAAAATTATCTGGTGATTTAAATAAAGATATTGATCTGGCTTCATTAGATAAGAAAAGTGCAGGTACTTTAATTTCTAGCATGCTAGAGGAAAAGTATAAAAAGCATTAAAGGGAAAGTATAAACTAAACTCGTTTCAATTCTGTAGTTTAATAGTAGAAAAACAGAAACACCTTATATTTTGTCATACTGAACGCAGTGAAGAATCTAAAAATCCCTCGCTAACGTTCAGTATGACAGTACCTAGTATTTACTAGCTTCTAATTTTTAAATGTTATTCTACAGGCTTTAGTTTAGCAATAAAATGTCTTAGTACCTTTGGTTCATATGTGAATTCATAACCTTTAAGCTCATCTTTTCTCTTTGCTATATTGATTAAAGCTTCTGCTATAACATCCATATGATTATTTGTATATACTCTTCTAGGTATAGTAAGTCTTAATAGTTCTAGTGGAGATTCAAGTTGTTCTCCTGTGTCAGGATCTCTTCCTAATAAAAATGAGCCTACCTCAACTCCTCTTACTCCTGCTTCAATGTAAAGCTCTACGCATAGTGATTGAGCAGGAAATTGATAATATGGTATATGTGGAAGAAGCTTTTTAGCATCTACAAATACTGCATGACCTCCAGCAGGTTTTTGTATAGGTATTCCGGCTTCATCAAGTCGTTTTGCTAAGTATTCTATCTGTCCTATTCTAGATTGAAGATAAGGTTCTTCTACTACTTCCCTAATACCTCTTGATAAAGCTTCCATGTCTCTTCCTGTTAATCCACCATAAGTAGGGAATCCTTCCATAGGAATCACCATTTGTCTTACGCCTTCAAACAAGCTCTCATCATCCTTAATCGCAACCATACCGCCCATGTTTACTATACCATCTTTCTTAGCACTCATAGTAAGTCCTTCACCATAAGAAAACATCTCTTTAATTATTTCTTTAATACTCTTATTCCTATAGGCTTCTTCTCTTTGTTTTATAAAATAAGCATTTTCAGCAAATCTAGCAGCATCAAAAAAAACTCTTAGTCCATATTTATCAGCTATATTCTTTACTCCCTTTATATTCTCTATTGATACAGGTTGCCCACCAGCACTGTTACAGGTTACAGTAATCAATATGAAAGCACAGCTTGAGGCACCTTTTTCTTTTATGAAAGCTTCAAGTTTTTCTAAGTCAAAGTTTCCTTTAAATGGATGTTCCTTCTGAGTATCATATGCTTCTTTTATTACAAAATTTTCTGCTCTTCCCCCTTTAAGTTCTATATGAGCTTTTGTAGTGTCGAAGTGCATATTACCAAGTACATATTGTCCTGGCTTTATCAATATAGGAAACAAAATATTTTCTGCACCTCTTCCTTGATGTGTAGGTACAAAGTATTTATAGCCAATTACTTCTTGAACAGTTTCCTGAAGGTTATAAAAATTTTTGCTACCAGCATATGCTTCGTCTCCCATCATTAATCCAGACCATTGGTTATCACTCATAGCGCCAGTTCCACTATCGGAAAGTAAATCAATAAAAACATCCTCGGATTTTAATGCAAATTGATTGTAGCCTACTTCCTTTATCTTCTTAATTCTTTCTTCTTTAGGTATTAATCTAATGTTCTCCACCATTTTAATCTTGTACGGCTCTGCCATTTTTGCATAAATTTCACTCATAAAAATCCTCCTTTACTTTATCGATTTAAACTACTAAAATAATTTGAAGCCTTCAAAAATTTTCATATATTAATTATTCTATACATATTCTATATATCCTTTATGTTTCTATTTTTTAATATTTAAAATTTCTATGTAAGGTACATTTTCGTTTTTCCTTCTAATTTATTCTAAAGAATATGTTTTTGTTGGATTTCTTTCAGCTTAATGTTATAATTTAAAAAACATTATTGTGGGAGGACCAAGTATGGATGAAAGAAGAATACCTACAATTTCAAGCTACTTAAAAAGAAACATGATTCATACACCTGTTTCAATTGAAAAAGCATCCGGAATAAGAGTCAATGGAAAATTAATACGGTCATTAGTATTCTCTACTGATGTTGCAATAATAAAAAATATTAATGCTGATGCGGTAATGGCAGTATACCCTTTTACTCCCCAGCCTGTAATAACGCAAGCTATTATGACCGCTTCAAATGTACCTGTGTTTTGTGGTGTTGGGGGTGGTATTACTACTGGGAAAAGAGCTGTTAACCTTGCTCTCCATGCCGAATTTCAAGGGGCAATGGGTGTTGTAGTAAATGCTCCAACTTCAAATGAAGTTATTAGTGAAATAGTAGACACCATTGATATACCTGTAGTCGTTACTGTTACAACTATTAATACCCATATTTTAGATAGAATTAAAGCGGGGGCAAGTATTTTAAATGTATCTGGTGCAAGTAAAACACCTGATATAGTTGCTTTGATTAGAAAAGATTTTCCTGACATACCAATTATCGCTACAGGAGGTCCTACTGAAGAAAGTATTTTAAGAACTATAGAAGCAGGTGCTAATGCTATAACCTATACTCCACCAACTTCTGCAGAACTTTTCTCTGCATTGATGGAAAAGTATAGAGGAGAATTATAAAAAAGAAAACTGAAGGCACCTGCTTTCAGTTTCTCTTTTCTCTCATGACTAAATCTACTATTATCTCACTTAGTTTTATGGCATCATGTCTAATATAATTCTTTTTAATATCTATAAGTTTATCTTTAATTACTTTAATATTCATATCTGCTAATATTTTTTCTTCCTCTTCAGTAATAATTACAGCCTTTGCACCATCTTTTTGATATTTGTCTAAGGTTTCTTCTGGTATCATTTCAATATTTGTTATTATATAATTAAGGATTCCTTCCTTTGAGTGCTTTATTATAGCTCTCACATGATCTAGTACATTATAGCAATCAGTTTCACCAGGCTGTGTCATTACATTCGGTATATAAATCTTTATTGCACTTGAATCATCAATTAAATTTACTATACCTTCAACAAGAAGATTCGGAATAACACTAGTATACAGGCTACCTGGTCCTAATACTATACAGTCTGCTTCCCTTATTGCATTTATGGCTTCATCTACAGGCTTAGCCTTTTCAGGCCTAATAAATACATGACTTATTTTACTTCCAAATTCACCATTCTTAATAGGTATATTTGATTCACCCTCTACAATGTGCTCATCCTCCAGCTTAGCGTAAAGCTTTACATCTTCAAGTGTCATGGGGAGTACTTTACCAGTTACTGCTAGAACATTGCTCATTTCTTTAATAGCTGTCTCAAAGTTGCCATGTATTTCATTCATGGCTGCAATAAACAAATTACCAAAGCTCTGTCCCTTAAGTCTTCCTTCCTTAAATCTATGTTGTAATAATTTTTCCATAGCAGGCTCAGTATTGGCAAGAGCTAATAAACAACTCCTAATATCACCTGGTGGTAGCATGCCTAGATCCTCTCTAAGTATTCCAGAGCCTCCGCCATCATCAGCAACGGTTACTATAGCAGTTATATTAGATGTATATTCCTTAAGCCCTCTTAGTAATACTGAAAGCCCAGTTCCTCCACCTATAACTACAATTTTAGGCCCTGTAGTCAAAGCTTTCCTTTTATTATTTCTTACATTTGTATTATTAAAATTCATAGCATTTCCCCTTTATGACTTTTCGCAATCTCTGTGTCCCATAATAACTCTATAACCTTTTTTCTTTAGATCATCGTACAATACATTTGCAATAGTAACTGAACGATGCTTACCACCTGTACAACCAATGGCTATAACAAGCTGACTTTTGCCTTCTTTGATATAATAAGGAATTAGAAAATCAATCATATCAATTAGTTTATTAATGAATGTTTTCGTCTGCTCCCATCTCATAACATATTCTCTTACATTTTCGTCATTTCCAGTAAAGTCCTTAAGCTCCGCAATATAATAAGGATTAGGTAAAAATCTAACATCAAATACCAAATCCGCATCAAGGGGAATTCCTTTTTTGAAACCAAAAGAAACTATAGAAACTGTTAAGTTCATTGTTTCTTTACCCTCCAAGAATATATTCTTTATTTCCTCTTTTAACATAGCATTTGTAAGATTTGAAGTATCAATAATATAATTGGATTTCATTTTAACTTCTTTTAACTTTTCTCTTTCTCTTTCGATACCATCAATTATTCTGCCTTCAGTACTTAAAGGGTGAGGTCTTCTTTGCTCTTTAAATCTCTTAATTAGGACTTCATCAGAAGCGTCTAAAAATAGTATTTTGTATTCAAATCCTGACTCCTCAAGATCATAAAGACTCTTAAACAAGTCATTGAAAAACTTTCCACCTCTTATATCTGCAACAACTGCTACTTGGTCTATATTTCTTTTAGAATATAGACATAAATCTGCAAAGTCTGGAAGTAATGCAGGTGGCAGGTTGTCCATACAATAGTAGCCTATATCTTCAAAAACCTTAACTGCTTGGCTTTTTCCTGCTCCAGAAAGGCCAGTTATAATTATAAATTTCATTTAAAACACCTCTTTCTATTAATCAATGGCGTTTATTATTCTATCTACGCTTAGTTTTGCTTCTAATGCCCTTTTTATCCCTTTTTCTACATTTCCTATATCCTCTGGTCTATGAGCATCACTATTAATCATAAACTTAACACCTTCTTCCATAGCTATTCTTAAATATTCAACAGTTAAAAAACCATGGCTTGCATTTATCTCCAAAGCTGTTCCCCTTTTAGTAGCAGCCTTTGCTAGTTCTCTCGTATCAATATCTACTTTTGCTCCAGGATGAGTTATTAAATCAATATCATATCTATTAATTGCATTAATTACTGCTTGAGTGTTTAATCTTCTAACTTTATCCTTGACTCCCTTTGAAAATCTTCCTAAGTAATTCAGTACAAACATTTTGTAAGCATCACCAAAAGACTTTGGTACCGAGCCAAAATGGAAACCAACTAAAAGAATATCTAGCATGTCTATAATTTCATCGTTTACATCTATTTCTCCATCATAGCTTATAATATTTGCTTCTACACCCATAAGTATATTTATTTCCTTATATTCCTTATTTAAGACATCTATCTCATTTCTCATTTTTCGAAAATTATCTCTTTTTACTCCAAAGCCTGCATGTCTTGGTCCGTGATCACATATTGCTATTTCTCTTAGACCTTTTTTTATTGCGCTTTCAACATTTTCTCTTATGGTTCCTTTACCATGACTATATATAGTATGAGTATGATAATCCCCTGTTATCTTCATTTGTTATCCTCCTTCTTTTTTCAGTCTCTCATATATAAATAAAATACCAAGCGAACATTTGCAGGACACTACTATAATTCTTAGCGAATGTAAGCAAAAAATCTGTTAAGCAGCTTGCACTGTTTGAGTGTAGCGAGTTTGCAAGCTGTAGGATTTTTTGCTGAAATGAGCTTTAGAATTATTCGTGGCCGAAACCGTGAGTGTGTATTTTATTTATATATGTCTACTCTTCACCCATAATTTTAACCTCTGTTTCAAGTTTTACTCCAAATTTATCTGATACAGTTTTCTGAACTACTTTAATTAAATTAATCACATCATCGCTAGTAGCATTGCCAATATTTACAATAAATCCACTGTGTTTTTCAGAAACTTGTGCATCCCCAAGTTTAAGTCCTTTTAATCCAGCATCTTCGATTAATTTTCCCGCAAAATATCCTTCTGGTCTTCTAAATGTACTTCCTGCACTCGGAAGATGTAATGGCTGTTTTGATGTTCTTTTCTCAGTAAGCTCATCCATATATGCCTTTATATCCTCATATCTTCCCTCTTTCAATTCCATCTCTACTTGAACAACAATTAAATTTTCAGCCTGAACTCTACTTTGTCTATATCCAAAATTCATATCCTTATTTTCATACTCTACAAAATTACCATCAGTGTCTAAGCATAAAACATTAGTGACTACATCCTTCATTTCTCCACCATAGGCACCAGCATTCATAGCAATTGCCCCACCTAGAGAGCCTGGTATTCCACTTGCAAACTCCAGCCCAGCTAAGGAATTCCTAAGTGCAGTTTTAGATACCACTGATAATAAGGCGCCTGCTTCAGCAATTAATTTTGTACCTTTCACTTCTATATTACTCATGCTTTCTGAAACTTTTATAACAACCCCACGCATTCCTTTATCACGAATAATTAAGTTACTTCCATTGCCCATGACGAAATAACTTAGTCCTTCATCTTTACATAATTTAATAGAACTAGCTAGTTCTTCAACTGTGCCTGGTATAACAAAAACATCTACTGGTCCCCCAATTTTAAAGGATGTATGGTTACTCATAGGCTCATCCGTTAAAACAGTACCTCTTTCAACTATATTTTTAAACATTCTGTAAACATGATTTTTATCCAACATCATCAACTCCCATACCAGCAATATCATATATTTTAGTATATCTTTTTTCATTATAATAAACAACTTTTACATATAAGTTCTCATGAAGATAATAGAAATATTAAGCGAACATTTGCAGAGCACGATTATAATTCTTAGCGAATTTAAACTAAAAATCCGTTAAGCAGCTTGCACTGTTTGAGTGTAGCGAGTTTGCAAGCTGTAGGATTTTTTGCTGGAATGAGCTTTAGAATTATTCGTGTCCGAAACCGTGAGCGTATATTTCTATTATCTTCCGCTATCTAATTGCATAACCTGCCTTTTCGCCTCTTCAATAGCCTCTTCCGCAGTTTTCTCTCCGATGATAGCTAACCTTATTTGATTCTGCAAAATCCTATCTATTTCCTTCCATTCTTTATGTTTAGGCAATGAATAAGTATATGAAAGACAATCCTCGATTTTTTTCATATTAGGATCATTAATATATATATCATCTATATTACTTTTAACAGGAAATACTCCTAATCTTTCTAATTCTTTTTGATAAATATCTTTAGTAATGAATTTCAAAAATTTTATACACATATTTAGTTTGCCTTCATCTTCTTGTCTAAATATTCCATATGCGTTAACACTGTTATTTAAAGATATGGGCAACTTTCTATCTCCTATTGGGTAATTGGAGACTGCATACTCAAATCCTTCTCCAGATTCATAGTTATCAAAAAGTGTCTTTGCAGCCCAAGAGCCTGCAGGATAAACTGCTACCTTTTTTTGGTTATAAAATAAATCCCAAGCTTCATTTTCATCATATAACCCAAATTTTTCAGGAGTAACATTATGCTTTTGTTTTAAATCAATGACTTTTTGCAGCCCACTTACAGCTTTTTCACCCAAAAATGAATATTCGCCTTTATCATTAACTATTTCAGCGCCATCACTTAATATTATACCCCATAAATTATAATAATCAGGCTTTATAGGAGAAATAAAACCATAATTATCTAGTTCACCATCTCCATCATCATCCCATGTTAGTTCTTTTAGTTTCTCAACAAATTCTTCATAAGTCCAGTTCCCATCAAGTGGTAGCTCCACCCCTCTTTGCTTAAACATTTCAGTATTCAGAAACATAGAATACGTAGTCATCATAAAAGGCACTCCCCACATTTTTTCATCCTTAGTAACTGCGCTCATTGCTAAATATTTGAATTCTTTTATTTCATCTTCAGTAAAGTAATCATCTAATGGCTCTAATATAGATTCATCCATATACAAATTATCTGTTCCTATCGGAGCTATATCAGGAAGATTCCCAGTTTTAAGTGCTACTTCAAGCTTAACAGGTCCCTTTTTATAATCTAGTGGCACTAATTCAATAAATACTCCTGGGTTTTGATTCTCAAACTTTCTTATTTTATCTTGTATCCATCCATATCTACTTCCTGTTTTTGAGTCAACCCTCGGAAAATCCCATAGTTGAATAATTCCTCTCCAATCCTCTATTTTTTTATTATTCAACTCCTCCAATTTTGCTGGTTTATATATAAAGACATACAAAGGCCATATGAAAATAAAAACAATTAGAATTAATGACATAGCAATTTTAAATGTTTTTTTCATTCTATCACTCCTTAGAATATAAATATTCTTAGAAGATGTCCTTTATGTGATTTATAGATTAAAACTTGATTACATCGAGAGCAAGGGAGGAAAACGAAAGCAAGGGGATAGGGTTATTGCTTCACAAAAAAAGGTCTGTTTTCACAGACCTTTTCTTTAACTATAAGCTTTCATCATTTCTTTAAACATTTCAATAAATCTTTCTCTATCTAAACCTAAAGATACCTCTGCATTAGGCTTATTTTTAGTAGACCTATTCATATCAATAACAGTTCTGCCATACGTTAACTTCCCTTCAGTTTCTATAGCAACATGATAGTTTCTTTTTTGGATTATTGTAGGCTCTATTACAGCCGCTACTGCAAGTGCATCGTGTATAATAGCACCTTTAAACCCTTCACTTCTTATACGAAACTCTACATTAGAATCTAGAAGCTCCTTTACTGCATCAGAGATTTTACAATTTATTGAATAAATCTCCTTCATTTCATTTTCATATACTACTGATTTATTTGTAGCATCTAGAGTAACCATTGTTATAGGTATTCCTGATTTAAATACTATATCTGCTGCCTCAGCGTCTACATATATGTTAAACTCAGCTGATGGTGTTGTATTTCCTAAATAGGATGAGCCTCCCATCATTGTTATTCTTTCTATTTTATCTTTAATGTCTGGATGTACAGTTAATGTAATTGCAATGTTTGTAAGAGGTCCTAAGCATATCAATTGAAGCTTTCCATTACATGCTTGTGCCTCTTCATATATTGTATCCCAAGCTTTTTTATCATAAATCTCTGCATTATTTATAGGTAATACCAAGGTTCCTAAGCCAGTACTTCCATGTACCCATTCTGCAGTTTCCAATTTCCTTATTAAAGGTCTTTCTGCTCCCTTTGATACCTTTGCTTTTTTACCCATATATCCCACTAAATCTAATGTATTTCTTGTAGTTTTTTCTATAGGGATGTTACCTGCCACTGTAGTTAAGGCTCTTATATCAAGGTTATCTGCTGAAAAGGCTAAAAATATTGCAATTGCATCGTCCATACCTGGATCTGTGTCTATAATTACTGGTATCTTCATTGAATTTCTCTCCTTATCTAAATGTTTCTATGATTAATATATCTATAATTCGTATTGTTTATTAGAAATCCTTTAAATGATATTCTTTATAAATATTCAATACTGCAACTATACGGTAACTTTATAAGATTTCTGTTGACAAGTCAAGGTTACATATGTAAACTATAGATGAGGTTACAATAGTAAACTGGGAGGTGATAAAATGGCATCAAGAATAACCGATTCAGAATCCTTAGTAATGCGTGTATTGTGGGAAGCTGGGCACGAACTCACTATTACTCATATAAGAACATCACTAGAGAAAACCACAGACTGGGATAGTTCCACAATAAAAACATTAATCAGGAGACTAGTTAATAAAGGAGTAGTTGAGGCTACAAAGAAAGAAGTATATTATTATAGGCCACTAATTACTGAAGAAGAATATAATCAATACATTACACAAGATATAATTGATAGACTTTACAATGGCAGTGCAAAGAATCTGGTAGCCTCTCTTCTAGATAATAAAAAACTAGATGAAAAAGATATTGAAGAATTACGAAATATGTTTAAGGTAGGTGGCAAAGATGAATGATGTATTTAAGCTAATTCTATCCTTATCCCTATCTGGCACTATTCTTTCACTAATTCTACTATTGATTAAACCACTAATAGAAAATAGGATATCTAAAGCTGTACAATATTATATTTGGATTGTGGTTTTATTAAGATTAATATTACCATTTTCCTTCGAAGAAAGCTTGATGAATAAATTCTTTTATATGAACAACACCCAAGCAATAGTCTCTACTAACCAAGAAATACACATACCAAATAATGGGGCCTCCCCAATAATAAATACTTCTATAGCTTCTGATGCAAAGGAAAAACTAGAGAGTAAATCTTATGATTATAATAGTAATAGTAGAAGTTATTTTAGTAGCCTATTTAACAGTTTCAATAACTATGTATTTTATATCTATCTAATAGGAGTTATTATTGCAATAGCTACAAATATAGTTAATTATCTAAAATTTTTAAGAAAATTACAAAATTCATATAAAAATACAGGTTACCAAGAGAATTTACTTTTAAGCTCATTAGCTAGTGAGAAAAGCAAAGTAGCTCTTTTAAGAAGCTCATTAATTAATACTCCTATGCTAGTTGGTATATTTAGTCCAAAGATAGTAATCCCAGACATTAACTATAACAAAAATCAACTAAAAAATATACTATCCCATGAGCTTATCCATTTAAAACGTTTTGATATTGGATTAAAGTGGTTAACCATGATAATTACATCTATTCATTGGTTTAATCCTATAATGATATTGATTAGAAAAGAAATCAATAATATATGCGAGTTATCCTGTGACGAAGCTATTATTAAGAATTTAAGCGATGAGGAAAAACAAGAATATGGAGATACCTTAATATTTTCAGTAGCTCAATATAAATATCCTCCAAGCCAACTACAAGTAACAATGTGTGCAGAAAAAAGGACTTTGAAGAAAAGACTTTTAGCTATTATGAATTACAATAAGAAATCTAGGTTAACAGTACTAACTTCGGTACTATTGCTTACAATGATTATATTAAGTAGCCTATACTTGGGTGCTTGCACAATTAATACTCTTAAAAAACCTCCACAGGTCATAATCACCAACGAAAGTGACTATGCTCAAAATATATATACGGTACTTAAGAACAAATGGAATGGAGAAGAACCTACAGAGCATTCCTTCTATGAGTTTGCTAAGAAAAATAACTTGTTGAGGGATCTTCATTTTCTTACTGCCGATGAAAAATTTAGAGTTGACTTTGGTAAATCTAAACCAGATTCAGTTTCTGTAAAAGTAGCTCTATTTAGTGATATTCAAAGCGAATCTCCTTTGAAAATAGTAGATGTACCTGTACATAATAATCGCAGGGGAGTATATGAATTTAACAATCCTTATGATATAGATGACAATGAATTAGGAGCAAAAGGTAAAATATTTAGTGTTTCTGCCACTTGGGGAAACAATAGCTGTGAATATATATTTGCTGCAGAAACTCCTTCTCATTTTAGTATATCAACTAAGCCTGCTGGATATGGCATGAATAAGTTCAATAAATTACAGGCTGAGGCAGACAAAGGAAATAGACCTGATTTGCTTGATGCTGAAGCTGTGGCTCTTGAGTTTATAAATTCAAATGAGCTTACTGAATACTTGAAAATAAGAGCCATTGAAGGCGTAAATAAAAATCCTATTAGTATAAGTCATTTTAATGATTATACAATAGTGAAATATGGACTTAAAAAACAATACGGGTATATAGAACTAAAACTTATTCAGCCGCGAAAATCCAATGATAATAATATATGGATGGTTGACCTTTTTAATATTAAAATGATGACATATTCTGACTAAAATATATAACCTGGGAAAAGATTCTTCTGTGGGTTGTGTTAACAACACAGAAGAGCCTTCTCTCATAGTTTATCTGGTTATTTCAGAATCCATCACTTGAGTCACTTAAAGCATTTATTTTGCAATAGGATTTCTTATCATTTATTAGCAATTCTATATATAAGGTATCTTTGTACTTTTCAAATATTTCTTCTTCAGTCCCTCTTAATCTATTCATATGTTTTAAAAGTGTACCATGGGCAATATCAATTTTCTCGCCAGGTTTTAATTCTATATATTTAGGTCTAGGTCCTAAAGATGGTTCTCCATATATCATTGTTGATGTCAACTCATCAGGTATAAGTATTTTAAGAATAATATTTATATTTTCATCTGTTATATTTTCAATTATCACGTAATAAACAATATTACAGAACTCATTATCAATAGTTTGTTCTACTGTTGTTTTATCAAATAAAATTTCACTGGGTTTCATTTCAATTGTGACATAATCTTTGTAATCTATTTCAGATCTGTTTTCATTAATCATAATATCAAATAGTACTGCAATTATGATAGCAATTCCATAATATTTTCTTTTCATAAAATACCTCCTCATTGAACGAGTATAATAATATTATACTATTTTACTCATAATTTCCAATAAAAGATAAAAGCACAAGCTGTCCGACCCTATCCTAAAATAAAATCATCTCCTTATTTTAGTCTTCATATATATAACCAAAACAGGAGATGATTTGTGACACTTTTTTGAAAAACTTTTTATTTTTTTATTTTAATACTTTCTGCTATTTTTATTATCTCTTCCTTATGGATTGACGACGAGATAATAAACCCGTAGTATCCGTCATTCCAAAGGATATTATTTATGCCTTTATTACTATAAAAGAAGCCTTCACATCCATTAATAGCTATAGTTTCTAACTCTGTTTCTTCTGTGTCTATTATCATTTTTCTATTTTCTAGTTTATATTACTCAAATACTATTTCCTCTCCATTTTTTATTCTTATAGATTATTATATGAAATTTATTGAACATATTTAATTCAATAATCATAAGCATATCAAAGAAGAAGTAGGTAATTTTTATCTAAAAAATAAAATATGAGCTAAGGTTTTAATACCCTAGCCCATATTAGTTCGTTTCTATTATATTTTCTATGCTTCTGCTAACTTCTTATATTTTTCATATCTTTCTTTAGCATCTTTCTCTGCCTTTTCGAATAGCTCTTCTGCCATTTCTGGGAATGTCTTTAATAGTGATGTATATCTCACTTCACCATTTAAGAATTCTCTAAATGATGCAGTTGGCTCTTTTGAATCTAAAATAAATGGATTCTTTCCTTCATCAGCCAATAGTGGGTTGTATCTATATAGATGCCAATATCCAGATTCTACTGCTTTTTTAGATTGATTTTGAGTACGTCCCATTCCTTCTTTTATTCCATGGTTGATACATGGAGCATAAGCAATTATTAGTGATGGTCCGTCATAGCTTTCAGCCTCTGTTATTGCTTTTAAGAATTGATTCTTGTCAGCACCCATAGCTACTTGTGCTACATATACATAACCATATTGTGCTGCAATCATTCCAAGATCTTTCTTTTTAACCTTTTTACCTGAAGCTGCAAATTTAGCAACAGCTGCAGTTGGTGTAGACTTAGATGATTGTCCTCCTGTATTTGAATAAACTTCTGTATCAAATACAAGTACATTTATATTTTCTCCTGATGCTAGTACATGGTCTAATCCACCGTATCCGATATCATAAGCCCAGCCGTCTCCACCTATAATCCATGTAGATTTTTTGATTAAATGATCTTTCTTATCAGCAAATTCTTTTAGTATTTCATTTGCTCTTTCATTTCCAGTATTGATGTTTGCTAATAATGGAAGTACTTTAGCTGCTGCTTTCTTAGAAGATTCTGCATCTTCTTTTCCTTCTATCCATGCATTAAATGCTTCTTTAATCTCATCTGATACATTTAATTCAACTAATTCTTTAGCTAAATCTTCTAATTTGCTTCTAATTTGTTTTACAGCAAGTGCCATACCATATCCGTACTCAGCGTTATCTTCAAATAATGAATTTGCCCAAGCAGGTCCTTTTCCTTCTGCATTTTTACAGTAAGGAGTTGAAGGAGCTGAACCAGCCCAGATTGAAGAACAACCTGTAGCATTTGCTATCATCATTCTATCTCCAAATAATTGAGTAACTACTTTAGCATATGGTGTTTCTCCACAACCTGCACATGCACCTGAGAATTCAAGTAATGGTTGTGCAAATTGGCTGCCTTTTACTGTTGTACGTGGCATTAGCTCATCTTTAACTGTTACTGTCATTGCATATTCCCAGTTAGGAACTTGAACTTCTAGTTGTTCTCCTATTGGTTTCATAACTAATGCTTTTTCCTTAGCTGGACATATATCAGCACAGTTTCCGCAACCTGTACAGTCTAATGCACTTACTTGTATACGATATTCAAGTCCTTCTAGACCTTTGCCTATTGCTTTCTTAGTTTCAAATGTTTCTGGAGCATTTTTCTTTTCTTCTTCATTAACTAAAACAGGTCTAATAGCAGCATGTGGACAAACGAATGAACATTGGTTACATTGAATACATTTATCTATTTGCCATTCTGGTACATGAACTGCAATACCACGCTTTTCATATGCAGCAGTTCCATGTGGGAATACTCCATCTTCAGCACCTACAAATGTACTTACTGGTAAAGAGTCTCCTTCTTGTTTATTCATTGGAACTAATACATTCTTAATGAAATCTGGAACTTCTTTAGTAGCAGCTACTTCTTCTTGAGCTTCTGCATTTTTCCAGCTTTCTGGAACATTTACTTTTACTAATGCATCTATTCCTCTCTCTATAGCAGCATAGTTCATATTAACTATCTTTTCGCCTTTCTTACCATAGGATTTATAAGCAGCTTCTTTTAGATATTTTACAGCATCTGCAATATCAATTACATCTGCAAGCTTAAAGAAAGCTGATTGCATAATGGTATTTGTTCTGTTACCTAATCCTATTTCTCCAGCTATTTCAGTAGCGTCAATTATATAGAATTCAATATTATTTTCTGCAATATATTTCTTCATGCTTGCTGGAAGCTTTTCATCTAATTCCTCAGGTGACCATATGCAGTTTAATAGGAATTTTCCACCTTTTTTCAATCCCTTTAATAAATCATATTGATTTACATAAGCTTGAGTTGAGCAAGATATAAAATCTGCTTCATCAATTAAATAAGTAGATTTTATTGGTTGTTTTCCAAATCTTAAGTGAGAAATAGTAACTCCACCTGATTTTTTGCTATCGTATGAGAAATATCCTTGTGCATATAAGTCTGTATTATCTCCGATAACTTTAATTGAGTTTTTATTTGCTCCTACTGTTCCGTCTGAGCCTAACCCCCAGAATTTACATCTTATAGTTCCTTTTGGAGCTGTTTTTATCTCTTCTTTTATTTCTAATGATTTATTTGTAACATCATCTACTATTCCTAAAGTAAATCCGTCAACTGGTTTTTCAGCCTTAAGATTATCAAATACAGCTTTAATTTGTGAAGGTGTAGTATCTTTAGAGCCTAAACCGTATCTTCCACCAACTATTAGTGGTGCATTTTCCATGTTGTAGAATAATGTTCTAACATCTTGGTATAATGGTTCTCCTAATGCTCCAGGTTCTTTTGTCCTATCTAATACGGCAATTCTTTTAACTGTCTTTGGTAGTACGTTAAAGAAATATTCTGCTGAGAATGGTCTATATAGATGAACTTTTATTAAACCATATTTTTCTCCGCTAGCGTTTAGATATTCTATTGCTTCTTCAATAGTTTCACATACTGAACCCATAGCAACTATTATGTTTTCTGCATCTTCTGCACCAAAGTAGTTAAATGGATAGTATTCTCTGCCTGTAATCTTAGTTATTTCTTTCATATAGTCAGCTACAACGTCAGGTACTGCATCATAGAATTTATTAGCAGCTTCCTTAGCTTGGAAGAAAATATCTGGATTTTGAGCAGTTCCTTTTGTATATGGATGTTCAGGGTTTAATGCCCTTTTTCTGAATTCATTAATAGCATCATAATCTACTAATTTTGCTAAATCTTCATAATCTATGACTTCAATTTTTTGAATTTCATGTGAAGTTCTAAATCCGTCAAAGAAATGGAGGAATGGAACTCTAGATTTAATAGCGGCTAAGTGTGCAACTCCTGCTAAATCCATTACTTCTTGAACACTTCCTGAAGCAAGAAGCGCAAATCCTGTTTGTCTAGTTGCCATTACATCTGAATGGTCTCCAAATATTGATAATGCATGACCAGCTATTGCACGTGCTGTTACATGAAATACTCCAGGTAAAAGCTCTCCAGATATTTTATACATATTTGGAATCATTAATAATAGACCTTGAGAAGCAGTAAAAGTTGTAGTTAAAGCACCAGCTGATAGTGAGCCGTGGACAGTTCCTGCAGCTCCTGCTTCTGATTGCATTTCAGCAACATGTACTGTTTGCCCAAATATATTTTTCCTTCCATGGGCAGCCCATTCATCAACAAGTTCTGCCATAGTTGATGACGGAGTTATGGGATAAATACCTGCAACTTCTGTAAAAGCATATGCAACATGAGCAGCAGCAGTATTTCCATCCATGGACTTCATAACTTTTGCCATTTTTGTTACCCCCTTGTTATTAAAAATACTGTATACAATACATTCCTTACCAATAAGTATAGTAAACTATGAAGTTAAAGTCAACAAATCTGTGTTACATAAATATTACAAATTTGTTTTTATTATAAGATAATATTAAATTATTGGAGTTATAGTACTGAATCTAGGCTTCCCTTTAATTTTTAAAAATTCTGTTAATCTTTTCGTAGAAAAGTTCATAATCAAATGTTCAGGCATATCAATAGATGTCAATACTTCAATAGCTTTGTCAAATCTTCCAACATCAAAAGCTATATGAGAATCACTTCCCACAGTAATCATTACTTCATACTCTTTACATAGTCTAGCAATTTCAATGCAATTATTTAAGCTTCCTTTCCTGCTTGAAATAAATGAACTGTTATTTATTTCTATAAGCGTGCCAGTTTCTTTAGCTTTTTTTACTACCTTTTCAAAATCTATAGGAAATACAGGATTACCAGGGTGAGCAATAATATCTACATTTTTGTTTTCCATTGTCCTAATGATTGCATTAGTGTTATTATCTAATCCTCCTGATTCTATACATGCTTCATGGAGTGATGCAATGACAATGTCTAGTTTCTGTAAATGTTCATCAGATATGTCTAATTTTCCATCGTAGTCCATTATATTTGCCTCTACTCCCCTAAGTATTTGTACACCGTATATAGTTTTAGGAATGACTTTTTGATTTAAAATATGAAATATATTTGATGCTCCCTGCATTTCAGGTCCATGATCTGTTATTGCAATCATTTCCAAGCCTTTATTATTTGCTTCTCTAGCTATTTCAATAACTGTACTATACGCATGCCCACTTGCCATTGTATGACAATGTGTATCAATTACAAATTTCATTAAAATAACAACTCCTCCAGTTATACTTGTTTATTAGTATTTTGTTTTTTCTTTTCATATTCATGCTTCATTCTTTTATCTAATTCTACTGCTGCATTATATCCAAATTGTTTTTGCCTTGTATTTCTAGTGGCTACCTCCAGTATCATGGCAACATTTCTCCCAGGCCTAACTGGTATAGTTAATTTTAATACCTTCTTTCCAAGTATATCTATATACTCATCATCTAGCCCTAATCTGTCATACTCTTTGTTAGAATCCCAATCCTCTAAATGTACAACTAAATCTATTGCCTCCCATTTTTTAACTGCTCCAATTCCATATAACCTTTCTATATCTAATATTCCTAACCCTCTTACTTCAAGAAAGTATCTAATAAGTTCTGGTGACTCTCCAATCAGTAAATCCTCTCCAACTTTTTTTATTTGAACAGCATCATCTGCCACCAGTCTATGTCCTCTTTTTACTAGCTCAAGTGCAGTTTCACTTTTTCCTACACCACTTTCTCCTGTTAATAATATTCCCATTCCGTAAACTTCTACTAGTACGCCATGCATAGTAATTTGAGGAGCTAGTGCATCATCTAGATAATTTACTAGCCTGTTGGTGAATTTCGTAGTAGGCATATCTGTTCGTAGTATGTTTCTATTGTACTTTTTTGCTGCTATAATAATCTCATCAAATACATCGAGATTTCTTGTAATTATCACTGCTGGTATTGGATATTGGAATATGGTATCCAGCCTCTTTGCTCTAACGTTCTTTTCAAGTCCTGCAAGAAAGTGCCATTCTGCATTCCCAATTATCTGAATTCTTTTATAACCAAAATATTTAAAGAATCCAACCAATTGAAGACCTAATCTATTTAATTCATTTCTAGTTATTTCAGACATAAGGTTGTCAGGCTTGTGGATAACTTCTAATCCTAAGTCTTGTATTAATTTATCAATTGATACAGACCTCATAATCTACCTCCTTTACTTTCTACTACCTTCTTTTATTATTTCTAAAAAAAATGTATACTTGTTCAGCTGCTAATTTATTCATACTCTCCACAGCTGCTAGCTCTTCAACTGTAGCTTTCTTAATATTATCAACAGAACCGAATGCTTTTAAAAGAGCCTTTTTTCTTTTATCACCAATTCCATTTATATCATCAAGTATAGATTTAATCATTTTTTTGTCTCTAAGACTCCTGTGATATGTTATAGCAAATCTATGAGCTTCGTCTTGTATTCTAGTTATTAGCTTAAAGCTATCACTATTTGAAGATAATTCTATTTCCATATCCTCATAAGTCAAAGCTCTAGTCCTGTGAAAATCATCCTTAACAAGACCACAAACAGGTATGTTTATGCCTAACTCCTTTAATACTCTCTTGGCCACATTGACCTGTCCTTTCCCTCCGTCCATCATAATAAGGTCTGGAAAAACCGAAAAACTTTCTACTGTTGTTATGCTTTGTTTAATCATATCCTTTTCCTTTATTCCACGGCTAAATCTTCTATATATGATTTCCTCCATGCTACCATAATCATCTGGTCCAATAACAGTCTTTATTTTAAACCTTCTATAGTCACTAGGTTTTGATTTCCCATTTTCGAAAACTACCATGGAGCCAACTGATTCCACACCTTGTATGTTAGAAATATCGAAGGCTTCTATTCGCCTTGGTATGTCATCAAGCTGTAACACTTCCTTTAGCTCATTTAGTGCCTTTTCATTGCTCTCCATCCTTCTTTTTATCTTATCACTATATTTATCTAGCATATCCAATGCATTTTTTCTTACCATCTCAACAAGAAGATTCTTTTCTCCTCGTTTTGGAATTCTTAGGGCTACTTTTGAACCTCTTTTCTCACTAAGCCAACTAGAAACTGCCTCAATATCTTCAAATTCTTCTTCTACTAATATTTCTTTAGGCACATATGAGGTTCCTATATAAAACTGTTTTACAAAGGAGCTAAGAATCTCTCCTCTACTTTGATATTCGGTGTCTGTAAGTATAAAATGTTCTCTACCTGTAACCTTTCCTCCCCTTATAAAGAAAATTTGTACACAGGCCTCGTCTATTCCAGTTGCCATTCCTATTATGTCCTGATCCACCATAGTGGTTGTTGACACTATCTTCTGCTTTTCTAGCATAAAATTTAATGAGTTTACCTTGTCTCTATATTTTGCAGCAATTTCAAAATCTAAATTCTTTGCAGCTTCCTTCATTTTATTTTCTATTACTTCTATAAGCTTTTCTTCCTTGCCATTTAAAAACATGATAATTTCATCTATCATTTCCATATATTTTTTTTCATCTACATCATGATGGCATGGTCCAAGACATTTACCTATATAGTAGTTAAGACAAGGTCGTTGCCTTTTTTCATTTTTATCAAAGTTCATTTTACATGTTCTAAGAGGATAAAGATTGTTAATTATCTCCAATGTATCATTAACAGCCCCAACACTTGTATAAGGGCCAAAATATTTTGCTCCATCCTTTAATATTCTTCTATTCTTCATTACTCTTGGATATTTTTCATTTGTAGTAACCTTTATATATGGGTACTGTTTGTCATCTCTCAGTAAAATATTATACTTAGGTTTATGTTTTTTTATTAAATTAGCTTCAAGTATCAATGCTTCAACTTCAGTATCTGTGATTATATACTCAAATTCCTCTATATTTTTCACCATTGCATTTACTTTTGGAGTATGATTTTTAGATGATTGAAAATATTGTCTAACCCTTTTTTTTAGTGATATTGCTTTACCTACATATATTATTTGCTCATTTTTATCTTTCATCAAATATACACCAGGTTTATCTGGTAACTTTTTTAGTTCTTCTTCTATGTTAAACAATGATTTCACCCTTACTTGTTTATAATATATAATTATAATACCACATTTGATGTTGTTTAAATTGCAAAAATGTATATAATTTAGATTATAGAAAGATTTTATTTAGGAGGTAACTTATGTCACAAACTAAAAAAGCAGTAGTTTTCTTGATATCATTTTTCATTACTTTATTCGCAACATCTTTATCTTTCCAGTTCATAGCCCCTCTTGTGATTGGATTAGAACAAAGTGCAATATTTAATATCGTCTCTCCATTGATTTCTACTATTGCTCTTTTAATTTTCATAATACTACAGGCTTTAATTAAATACATGTTTAATAGAAGAGCTTTGGTTTCTAATGCAAATCTAGTATCTGCTAATATAAGCAAATTTGGTATTAAGGAAAGATTGCTGCCATATGCTTTTTTCTTGTTAATATATTTTATCCCATTATTAAGGGGGATGATATTTGATTATACCTTTATGATTAGAATACTACTTTTTATTGGCTCTGTAGTTATTGTTGAAATATTATTGAGAATATCAAATAATAGAACTAAAATATTTTTTCAAAGAAACGGATTCTTAATAACAGGTTTTGATGCAAGAGCTGAAATTCCCTTTGGTATGAACACAATAATAAACAATGATTCAGGTTTTTATAGCTATAAGGACATTAAAGAATATTTAGTATTCCCAGATCGTATAGAGCTTAAGCTAATTAATGATACTGGTAAAATTGTGTTTATGGCTAATGGTGAGTTAAAAAGACAATTTACTGGTTTAATGGTTCAGCATAAAATACCAGTTAAAAAAGTATCTGAGTAAGTTTCTCAGATACTTACAATTAAATTATAAAAAGAGAAGATGGAGCAAGAGGACAAAGGAGAAACATCATCACCATACTCTTGCTTCTTATATCTTTTACCAGCTTTCACAATAATAAATACTACTACTCATGCAAAAACCATATGGAAAATGCATATGGTTAGTAGACAAACTGATTATTTACATTTCAATTATTTGTATTACCTAGCTTCAATACTTCTTAATAATTCATCAATATTTGAGTATGGTGCATTTATATCTTTTGCTCTTTGAAGTTCTTCTTTTGCAAGCTCAAATTGTCCCATATCATAATAAACAATTCCTAAAAGATAATACCCATCTTGAGGAGATAGCCTTTTTAAAATCTGAGCATGTTCTACAGCTTTATTATAGTCACCAGTAATTGCCTCTGCCTTGACAGTCATCCACAGTACTTCTACTTTAATACTATCATCCAAAGAATCTTTTTTTAAAATGTCTTGGCCATTTTCTACAACTTCATCCCATTCTTGGTTTGCATCGTGTCTATATATTTCATCAAGTTTAACAAGTACAGTGTTATTGTTATTACTAAAGCCATAGATTATTCCAGATATTCCAAGCACTATGGTTATGAAAATAAATACTATCTTGTTTAGATACCATTTTGTGTTATTACCTTTAACTTTAACTATTCCCGAAGCCAAGAAACCACCTATTAGTCCACCTATATGTCCAAAATTGTCTATACCTGAGTTCATAAATCCGTAAACTAAGTTAATTGCTATAGTTGTCATTATGCTATGACCAAAGTATGTTCTAAAAGGCTTAGGATATTCTACTCCAAAGTATAAAAGTGCTCCTAAAAGTCCAAATATAGCTCCTGACGCTCCAACAGCAGGATTAATTGAAAACATAAAGCTTAAGAGGCTTCCCATGACCCCAGCTACTAAATAAATAAAAATAAACTTTGCTTGACCATAAATTTTCTCAACTGTTACACCAACTGCATGTAAAGAATAACAGTTAATAAGCAAATGTGTAATATTAGCATGTAAGAATATTGGTGTTATAAATCTCCAATATTGCCCTTTCATAATATCAATATTAACCTTTGCTCCAAATATACTTAATAACTCATTATAACTTTTCCCAGATTTCATAGAATATAGATTTAAAAGTGCCCACACTATGATATTAGCAGCTATCAATACATATGTGACAATAGGTCTTTTTTCTCTAATTATCACTACTTTTCTTCTCTCATAGTTTATAATTTCTTCATTAATTTTCTGGTCATCATGAATTGGTATATTATTATCATCGAATTTCATTGTATTTTCGTTCAAATTAAAAACCCTCTCCAATTTATTATTTTCCTATTAATATTTCCAATCTTTCTTTTATTATATTGTATTGTTAATTAACCCACATTTCAACCAAAATTGATGATTTATGCGCATACAATAAATTGTCTAGTAATTACCCTACAGAAAGTTGAACTATAATCTTCTTTTATAAGATAATTTTTACAATTAAAAACTATCTATAGCTTTATAGATAGTTATAGATATATTAAATATAGAACTGAAATATAATTTCAGCTTCCCTTTTTTCATTGTTTTTCAGGTAATACTCCAAATTTATTTTTCATATAATCCTATTAATAAGCAATATGGGGGAAATCAATGGTAATTTTTGTCAGATTCAAAATTATAAAAGCTATTTTATTTACTATTATCTTCTTAGTTATATTTCTATTGGGAATATATATATGGAATCAACTTCAAAGCACATCTACTACATTTATTGACGATAACACTAAAGAGCTACTCACCAAAGAAGTCCAAGAAATATTTCATGCAAGAAATAAAGCCATACTTGATGAAAAGCCGGATGTTCTAGATGGCTTGTATGACAAAACAGTACGAAATGGCATATGGGCATACGAGCACGAAATTAAGAAAATGAAGTATCTACATAATTGGTCAGAAAAGCAATCTGTAGATTTTACTGAAATAGATTCTCAAGTTGTCATTAGGAGTATAAAAAATAAAGGTGAGGGATATATTCTAAATATCTTAGCTTCTACTGTATATGAGTACATTTATTTAGACCAACCAGAAACAAAGAATACTTTTAGAATTGGTACCTATCATTCTTTAGATTTAATGCCAAAGGATGATAGCTTAGTAATTACTAAAGAATGGTATACAGACCCTTTCGCTGACTCATTGCATTTAGATGAAATAAAGAGTCAAGAAATCAAAAATATTATATTGTCAGGAAAATCAAAAGATCTATCTTCGTTAAATGAACGTAGAATTAAAGCAGTAGAGTATGCGGATAAATTCTGTGGTGCTGCGAGTCTTCCTGAATTTGAATTCCAATACAATCCTAAATATAGGAATTACAATTCTCAAGGTGGAGATTGTACTAATTTTGCTTCTCAGGTAATGCATGCAGGAGGTTTCAAGAAAAATAGTACTTGGAATTATTCTAATGGTGCAGGAAGTAAAGCGTGGGTGAACGCTCAAGCTTTTAAAAACTATATGCTTTATAGTGGAAGAGCATCATTAATTGTTAGTGGAAGTTATGATAAGGTTTTAAATTCTTCATACAAATTATTGCCTGGTGACATCATAGCATATGAAAAAAAAGGAAAGATAGCTCATATATCTATAGTAACTGGAATAGATTCTAAAGGCTATACTTTAGTAAACTCACATAACTCTGATCGCTATAAGGTTCCATGGGACCTTGGATGGAATGATAAAGGAATCAAATTTTGGCTAATACATGCTCATTTTTAATAAAAGCTAAAAATGGCAAGGGTTTTAATAATACAGCCCTTGCTTTCTTATTTTCGCTCTTGCTTAAGAAACACAAATTATCAATGATGAAAATTAAAATTATTAATATTAAAATTGATTTTTTAAAAGTTCTGTTTAATATTTTTAAAAAATATATTGACTTATTTTAAATATCATTTACAATATTTATATAGACGATTACAATATAAATAATTATAATAAGGAGGCTTAAAGTGAAGGATTTATTACTAAAAAGAAAAAGTAAATTTATAATGTATGTTATAGCTTGCTTTCTACCAGTAATAGATACATTATTGAGAAATGTTTCTATAGCTTTATTAATTGGAAGCATAGAAGTGAAAAATGTTGATTATTTTATTAAGGTTTTTGCACTCTCAATATTTTTTTCTTTATTTGGTACTTTACTTTATGTTATATCAAGATTTATGAGAATCAGCTACATGAGAGACACAATTTTAGATGTTAGAATAAATGCATTTGACAGAATTCTAAAATATTCCTATAAAAATTTTAGTAAGAAATCTAAAGATATTTACATATCAAATCTTATAAATGATATCAATGTTTTCGAACAAAACTTCTTCTTAAAACTAATAAACACAATCTTTCAAGGTGGATGGTATGTTGTATCATTGATAATATTGTTTTTTATGGACTTCAAATTTGCTTTAGGAATTTTCACTATATCCATCTTAATGTTTTTCATAAGTAAGTCTTTTGAAAATAAGACTGTAAAACTACAAGAAGAGGTTTCAGAAAATAATGAAAACTTTACTACAAACATTTCAAATACTTTTAATGGGCTTGAAATATTAAAACTAAATAACATTGAAGAAAAATTCCTACAGAAAACTCTAAAAGCTGTTGATAAGGTAGAAAGAAAAAAGCTTCATTATACAGTTTTTACTGAAGGTCAAAGGAGTTTAACAAATTTCCTTGGATTTGCAATATTTATAGGTATAATACTCTATTCAATAAAACTAGTGCTACAAGGAGAATCATTTACTAAAATTATGTTAATGATACAATTGTCAAATGGATGCGTATGGCCTATAGTTGAAATCCTTCCTTGGTTTAACGAGCTAAAAGCATCTGCTAAAATATATGACAAGATTACCCAAAATGATGAAGAAAGAAATTCTGATATTGTAAAAGAAAAAGAATTTACTTTTAATTCTCAATTAGAAGTAAGTAATCTAAAGTTCAGCTATGATAACAAGGAAATTTTTAATGGAGCATCCTTTATTATAGAAAAGGGTAAAAAATATTTACTTAAAGGTGCAAGTGGAGCTGGTAAATCAACATTAATTAATCTGCTCTCAATGGTTAATGACGACTATGAAGGGACAATAAAGCTAGATGATGTAGATTATAAAGAAATTAATGAAAAAAGCTTTAATGATAATATTTCATTTGTCTATCAAGATGTATTTCTATTTGAAGATACAATTTACAATAATATTGCTTTATTTAAAAACATTTCAGAAGAAAGAGTATTAAAAGCTGCTAAAGACGCAGGATTAATGGATTTTTTAAATGAAAGAAAGCTAGGCCTGCAGGAAAAGCTAATGGAAAATGGTAAAAATCTCTCTGGTGGACAAAGACAGAGAATTTCTATAGCAAGAGCAATAGCTAAAGATGCTAGTATCCTATTTGTAGATGAAGCTACATCAAGCTTAAATGAAGAATTAGGTAGAGCCATAGAAAACACACTATTATCCTTAGATAGTACTGTTATCGCTATTTCTCATAGGTATTACGAAGGTATAAGTGAAAAATATGATTATGTCTTAGAAGTTAAAAATGGTCTAGTATATCAATATAATAGCCAAGATTACTTCAACATGGAGGTGCTTGCTATATGAAAAAATCAATATATAAAGCATTACCATATCTCATTCTAGTTGTTATCATAGCTTCAGTGTGCGCTATTCTAGAGGGAGCAATGTCAGTATCTATGATGAAGACTATTGATGTAGCCATTGCTGGAAATAAGGAACTGTTTAAAAAAGAGGCCATAATGCTTATAATACTCGCATTATCTATGCTACCTGCAAACATTCTACTATCCTTTGGAAAAGGTCTTTATAAAAGAAAAGCTATCGTTTCAGCAAAAGTAAATTATGTGAATAGAGTATTTCAAAAGAATATTAACGAATTTCAAAGAGATAATAATGCAAAATATGTTTCAACATTAACTAATGATGTGAATACTATTGAAACTAATTATATAGATGGAATATATGAAGTAATAATTGGTATTATTTATTTTATAGTTAGCGTTATTGTTATTGCATATGTTAGCCCAGCTGCACTAGGGATAGGAATAGGCATAGGAGCTATCAGCACCATAATATCTATACTACTTAGTAAGCCAATGCAAAAACATCATGCTCAAAGAAGTGAGCTTTATGAAGGCTATACTTCTTACATTAAAGAAGTTTTAAGCGCCTTCCATATAATAAAGTCAAATAATCTAAATGAAAAAGTAAAAAATGATTTTTATAACAGAAGTCATGCTATCCAACAAAAAGGTTATATTATTGATAAAATTTATACTTACATTAGTGCTCTGCAAAATCTTAATATGATTCTTGCACTTTTTATCTTACTTGGTATTTCTACATATATGGCTGTTAATGGAAGTCTTTCATTAGGCGGAGTTATTTTAATTATAAATAATATGGAAAAAATTATGATGCCTATAATGAGATTTGGAGAATGGATGCCAAAAATATTTGCTACTAAGAAATTATTCGAAAAAGTTGAAGATACCCTTACAAATCAAGATAATTATGAAGAGACTGTTTCCTTAGAGGGCTTCAAGGATTCCATAGATTTTAATAATGTTACCTTTGGGTACGATGAGGAAAACATCTTGCAGAATATTAATCTAACTCTAAAAAGAGGTGAAAAATACTTAGTTATTGGACCAAGTGGTGGAGGAAAATCTACTCTTTTAAAGCTACTCAGGAAATATTTCTCCCCTAAAGATGGAGAAATATTAATCGATGAAAAAAATCTAAAAGATGTTACAAAAACAAGTTATTTCAGACATATATCTAATATAGAGCAACAGGTTTTCTTATTTGAAGATACACTTAAGAATAACATTACTTTATATAAGGATTTTTCTGAAGAAGAAATAAATACTGCTATTGAAAGAGCAGGCCTAAAAAGCTTTGTTGAATCACTAACTCAAGGGCTAGACACCATGATTTATGACAATGGAAAAAATATCTCAGGTGGAGAAAAAAGTAGAGTTGCCATAGCTAGAGGTCTATTACAAAAGGCAGATATTATTTTCCTTGATGAAGCCTTTGCAAGCCTAGACTCTAAAATAGCTAAAGAAATAGAAAATACCATCTTAAATCTAGAAGGCATAACTGTTGTGAATGTGAGCCACGTAATATTCGAAGACACAAAGAAAAAGTATGATAATATCTTTATAGTTAAAAATAAAAGTGCTTATTCCATTTAAGTTCCTATTACTAAAAATTGATAGGGTTGTCCTAGCTTTTTTGTATAACGTTGCTTAACTTGCTAATACTAATGGTGATTATATTTAATGGAGGTAATTTACATGCAAATATCTGCAAGAAATCAACTAAATGCTAAAATTACAAACATAAAAAAAGGGCCAGTTTCAACAGAGGTAACACTAGATGTTAGCGGCCAAACTATGGTAAGTGTAATCACTACAGGTTCAGCAGACTCACTAAATCTTAATATAGGCGATACTGTTAAGGCTTTAGTTAAGGCTTCCTCAGTAATGATTATGAAGTAATTATACTCACACTTAATAGGTGTGAGTTTTTTTGATATAATATTTATAAAAATAAGGGGTGAAAAATTAATATGCTTACGATTAGTTGTGAAGAAATGAAGAATATTGATAGCTATGCAATAAATAATATTGGTATTCCAAGCATAGTGTTAATGGAAAATGCAGCTTTAAAAGTAGTTAGAAATATTGACTTACATAATATGAATAGATTTACGATTATATGTGGTGTAGGAAATAATGGTGGAGATGGTTTAGCTGTAGCTAGACATCTAGTATTGAAAAATAAGCAAGTAGATTTATTCATAATTGGAAATCTAGATAAAGGAACAAAGGATTTTAATACAAATCTAAATATACTAAAAAACATAGAAATAGGTTTCACTAATATATCAAAAGATGAAGACTTAGCCCAATTGAAGACATCTTTAGATAAAAACGATTTAACAATAGACTCTATATTTGGCATTGGACTAACTAGAAGAGTTGAAGGTTTATATAAAGAAGTGATTTCTTTAATAAACCATAAATCCAAGAAAATACTTTCTGTCGACATACCATCTGGGTTAAATGGAGATACAGGTGAGGTACTGGGAATTTCAATTAAGGCAAACATAACAATAACCTTCCACCTTATTAAAAAAGGGCTTCTTGAAAATAGAGAATTTGCAGGAGAAATAATAGTTGAGCCTATTGGAATACCTAAAAAGGCTACTAGTGCCATTTTAAAAAAGATGGAATAAATCCATCTTTTTTTGTGTAAGTTGTGAAGCAGCAACCTAGTTCCCACACTTCGCCTTTCTATTTGTATACATCTCCTCTTGTATCTATCTTTAATATCCTAATGTTATAGTTATCTGGATAAAAATAAATGACCCTATGTTTTCCAATTCTAAGCCTATAAAGAAGTGGCACATTATTTCCTTCAAGTCTTTTAATATCGCCAAGTGGGATGTTTTCTATAGCCTTTACTATTCTCAATGATGTTTTTTTATCATAAGAATCGAGAACTTTTTTAGAATTTTTTGAATAGGTGATTCTAATCATTTTCCTTGTCCTCAATCATTTTTTTTACTTCATCTGAGCTATACCAGTCATCTTCTTCCAAAACTTTTATAATTTCCTTTTCATCTTCTGGCTCAAGTAATAGTACTGGCTCTTCCTCTTCTTTAATAAACTTTATAAAGCTAATTACTTTACCAAGTTTTTCTTCAGTCAAACCTTCAACTAATTCTAAAATTCTCTTTTTAGGAATGGACATATAAACACATCCTTAAATTTATTTATGAGCTGATTACTTCATCTATATTATACCATATTATTCAAATATATATTTAAACTTACTGTGCTTGAAGCAAAAAACTTCCACGCTTATTCCCTTCTACTAACTACCACTTCTCCCCCAAATTTATCAAACATGAAAAGTTGACTTTCCTCTAAGATATTTAAGGTAATATCATATTCAAAAGGGAAAAATATAGGGTTGTTTCTTAGTTCATCAGCAGATAAATATAATTTATCTTTTATATGAGTCAATGTATTTGTAATGAGTACCAAACCATTTTTATCATTTATTTTATATTTCTTTACTCCATATTGATTCTTAGGTAATACTGTTAAAACTCCAATATCTTTAAGAGTTTTAATGTTTTTATCTATAGAATGGTAGAGAGTAGACCTTTCACCCCATACATCAAACATTCTATTTTTTATTTCCTTATTAGTTATGTCAAACATTTTATTATACATCTTTCCTATTGTGCAGCAAATATCTGCAAATACAGGATATACTAGAATCATTAAACACCAATGAGCTAATAAAATGTTTTCCTTATTCCCAGTGTTGTATAACCTAACAGCATATTCCTTAGTTCCCTGCATATTTTCTAAGTCTCTTACCCATATATTCATCAATATTTCTCTAGTTTTTCTTAAATTTATAGCACTTTTAATTTCATAGGATAGATAATCATTTAAACTTTCCTTAATCTCTGCTTCAGTTTTACCAGAAATGTAAAAATTAGCCGCTTGATTTAACCATTCTAATTTAATATTTCTTGACATTCCAATTATTTTGCTCATGCTTCGACTCCTTTAATTTTTATAAATGGAACAATTACTTCTTGTAAGCTAGTTCCCCCATGAGATACAATCTTTTCTCCTTTTATCCCCATAGCTTCGTCATGCTGACAAATTAAATATCTATAGTCTTTAGGTAAATAAAAAGATGAGTATTCAAATAAATTAAGCTCCTCCATAAGTCTATGGTAATCTCCAAACTCTTTTAATACCAAAGTTCTTTTAGATTTTGTCTGGACCTCTACTCCTGCTCCCTTAGGTGTACCAATAGTAACACATTCTTTATGACCATGGTCAGATGTAATAAATACATCAAAACCCTCATTATATAGTTTTTTTATCATATTTAATAGCTTACCTGATTTAGAAAGCAATTGGACATCTCTATACATACCAGCATTGCCCTGTTTTTGACTGTGAATTAAATCATCTATGTCATTTATTATAACACAAATACATTTATCCCTAGTATCAATCTGAAAATCATATCCCCTATAGTATTTAATTTCATAATCTTTGTAGTTATTTTCTATACATTTATCAAAAAACAAAGTCTTTTCATTATTTAAGTTAAAAGGACTTTTTAATAATGCTGGCAACTCACCTGATAACATACTTTGTCTAGAAATAGCTGTTATAGTAGGAATAATTGCAAATGATGTATTGAATCCATAACTTACTCCCTTTAAATCCTCAGATATAATTAACCAATCTTCTATAGACATTCCATCCATAACAATCAATGCAGGTTTTGTTGAATGTATAAATATGTGATCTAACACACGATTAAGTAATACAGGTGCATTATAAGCTGATACACTAGATAAGGATTTATAATTATCAAAGATAAAATCCCTGAATTTAGTTTGCAAATCATTAATAAACTCATAATCATCTATAAAATAACTAATTTTATGCTTTACATACTCATACTTGGCAAATAATGTTCCTATTTTAAGCCATCTTGAATAGTTATCTGCTTCTGAAATTTCTTTTTCTATTTCTTCCTTTAAATACTTCATATATTCGCTTACATTTTCATCTGAGTACATTTCTTCTTCTAGGAACTTCTCAGTTTCCTTTTCAGAACTAATATCCCTATATAAATTTTCATGGGATATATATAATAGCTCCATATCGAAAATAGGATGATTATTCAATACATAGGAATTTAACTTATAAAATATATTGCCATAAGATATTTCCATAAAATTAAACTCCTGCCTAACATCATATGGAATATAAATATCTGAATACAATAATACTAGATATCTATCTTTATTTTTTTTAATTTGTGTTTCAAATATATATCTAAATTCCTCCACATCCCGATAATACACTATATTGTACTTATATTTATCCCTTAGAAGTGATATATGTTCTTGATTAATAATCTTATTTTTATCATAAATCATAATTCGTTCATGAATACCAAGGCCAAGTTCTGCTTTTAAATGCTCAAAAAACATAGTATCACTCCATTCTAGACATGAAAACAGGTTTAAATACTGGACAAATATTCTTATTTCTTTCGTAATCCAAAGCGATTTCTTTTTCCTCAGCTTCTAATGAATTCAATCTTGATTTTCTAATATTTTCAATACCAATCCTCTTAGCAGCTTCCTTCCTAAGACTTAATGCATATGAGTATTTTCTATATCTCTCTTCATTTTTCTCTTCATATTGTGCTTTTAACTCAAGGAAGGTGTCATAAGCAGCCTCTTCAGCTAAATCAAATATGCTTTCCATTATAGTGCTATCAACTGTTATATTATTATCTACAGTTATTATTGAATCTGCCTTTAAAAACTCTTCCCATATTCTTCTTCCTGAAAAAGGTCTTATAATCATATCATCATTAATGAATATAGGTAATATTTTTCTACTCTGTAAATCATCATTTATTGACAATTCCCATAAAGAAAAATAACCTTTTTCATTTGGAAGGTCCTTAATAGTAATAGAAGGTATTTTCTCTTCCTTAGACCAATAATTATCTTGATTTAGATGCATAATTACTTCTTCATCATTAATATTAATATTATGAAGCAAAATCATTTTACCATTTTTCCATAAATTATATGAATTCAGCATCCTATATAATGATTTCTCCAACTCAAAACCACCAAAGCCCTCTGAAGTTATCTCCAATTTTTTATTTTCTCTTAATAGTTCTCTATACTCATTGGCAGTTATTACCTGTTTTCTTATATCTTCTTCCATTTTGCTGATATTGTAATCAATATCCTCTGGACTTCTAATTGACCTAATATACACCTGAGAAAAATCAACATCTGCCAATTCATTGTCTAATACATCTGCTAGCTTGTCTATGCCAGTTTCGCTTAATATAACAGAAAGTTTGTCCTCTAAAACAGTTCTGACCCTATTTTCTATAGTTTCAGCTATAATAAAATTATAGATATATACATCTTGCTTTTGCCCTATTCTATCTACCCTTCCTATTCTTTGTTCAATCTTCATAGGATTCCATGGTAAATCATAATTAATTACTATATTAGCAAATTGAAGGTTTAGCCCTTCTCCTCCAGCATCTGTAGAAATTAAAATGTCATTTTTATCCTTAAACTCCCTAAGTGCTACGTTTCTCATATCTATATCCATACTGCCATTAATTAATGATACAGTATAGCCTCTTGATTTCAACATATTGCTAAGGTAAGACTGAGTAGCAACAAATTCTGTAAAGATAATCACCTTTGGATTATTTGTTTCACTTTTTATCTGATCTAATATATTTAATAGTGCTTCTATCTTTGCATCTAAATATTGATATTCTGCTTGCTTAGCCAAATTACATATAGCCTTTAGTTGTAATATCTCTTCCTTAATGTCTAAAGAAATGACTTCTAAAGCTTCATCCAGCTTATCTTCCAAATCTATTTCTACTAAATCATCAAAAGATAAAGAGCTTATTTTATCTCTTTGAGATTCTAAAATTTCTATTCTTTTCTCAATACTTTCTTTAATGGCAGCTGTACTGCTGGTAACCAACCTTTGCATCAAAACCATTAAAAATCCTATATAATATTTCTTTTCTTTAAATGCTTTGTTGTATCCATCCCTTACATATTCAGTAACCATTTCATACAGCTTAAGCTGCATGGAATGTCTTTCATCCCAGTGAATTTGTACAACCTTAGTAAATCTATTTTTAAATAATTTGTTACCTTCATTGTCTATGGCTTCTCGTTTTTCATTTCTAATGACAAAAGGTGCTACCTGTTCCTTTATTATGGCCTTGTAGCTTGGAAATGCCTTCTCATCTAATAATCTAATTAATCTTAAAAACGGCTCAGTTTTTCCTGAATGGGGCGTAGCAGTTAATAGCAATAAATATGGACTAGATTTTGATAGCAGTCTTCCAAGTTTATGTCTTGAAACATCTCCTGTACTACCAGCCACTCTATGAGCCTCATCTATAATAACTAAATCCCATCCACTATTTACAATGGCTAGTATTCTATCCTCATTGTATTGCTCAATTTTCTCCTTACTCCATCCAGCTCTGCTTTCCAATGGTTTTATAGAATCCATTGGACTAATTACCTGTTGGAACTGCCCATATATATCTTCATTGCCAGTTATTTTCCTAATAGTTTCATAATCAGAAGGTAAAATTACATGAAATTTCTCTCCAAATTTTTCAGCCATCTCTTGTTCCCACTGAGTTACTAATCCCTTTGGGCAAACCACCAAAATTCTTTTAACTAATCCTCTTGCCTTAAGTTCCTTAATAATAAGACCAGCTTCAATAGTTTTACCTAAACCAACTTCATCTGCTAATATATATCTAATGTTGTTATTTGAAACTGCACGATTTAGGACATGTAATTGATGTGGTAGAGGAATGATTCCACTACTTAAGGATGACAAAATTCCTTGGGAAGTCTCATTTTTTATCTTCCCAAGGATAGCCATATACCTGACATAATATTCGTCATAATACATTAAATCTGTATTTTGTCCTATTTGCTCAGAGTTAAGCTTATATATTTCATGGCTTAGTAAATTATATACATTGTAGGAAACAAAACCCCATATTTCGCTTCTTTCAAGGATTTTTACCTTCTCATTTTTTATTAGATCATAAGCATAATCGCCAATATTAAACAAAAGTATCACTCCACTCGAGAAAGTGCTGTATCATAGTACATTAAAAGCTTGTCATCTTCTTGAATAACAGTTTCAGGAAGTCTATTTGCTACTTTAACTATGTTATTATAATCTTTGTCCCTGTATAGTTTAGCAAAGCCTGCTCTTACTGCTTCTGTTCTAAATACTTTTAGCTTGCCTTTGCCTACTAAGTATTCTTCAAATTCCTTTAATAGCCTCTTTTCTCTCAATTTTATAATATCTCCTGATTTAGTTGGATCAGGTATATACCATCTGCCTTCTTCATCCTGTAGGAAGTTCTCTTCTAATAGTTCACTTAGTTCTGGTATCTTTTCATGCTTGGCTGCATTAACCTCTTTCATAAATTTAGGCTGGAGTTGGCTATAGGTCTGAGGCTCTTCAAGCTGATGATATAACCAAGCTATAGCATTTTTTTCATCATTTACAAAGAGACTAAACTGTATAGGCTCTAGCTCTGAAATAATCCTAGCATTGTCGTACTCATTTATCTGGTCATGTAAGAAATACATTCCGTCTCGCTTTAAGAATCTTTCATCTAATCCTTTATAAAAATCTGATGCATCTATAGGGACAGCTAGTCCATTCATTATATGATAAGCAACCATTCTGTCGAATAAAAGATAGGCTTCACGTTCCCTAACTATTTCTATCATATTATTCTTTTGAACAACTACTGGCAGCTTCTCTAAATGTTCTCTCACAAAATCCCAAGCTGTTTCCTCTGTTCCAGCTTTTTTTAGTATTCGCTTTTTAAAGCTATCTTTTGGTTTGTAGGCTGAAATGACTAGGTCCTGCTTTACTGCTGATGTAGTAGTTACTTGTTTAAAGCTTCCCTGTTTTTTATCTAGAGTTCTAACATCTGCTATAATAAAACCTGCTCTTAGAAGTGATTCTTGAATAGCATTCCATACTGAATTTTTTGAATTGTGAAATTCTACTGTCATCCAGCGATTAGGCTTTAATACCCTATAGTATTCTTCAAAGCATTTAGTCATTAGCTCTTGATATTCTAATAGTCCTTTGTTTTGAGTTTTATTTATAATTGCCTCTGGGGTAACATTTGTAAATACCTTCAACCAAGATTCCCATAAAAAATTGCTTTCTGAATACATAATATTATCTCCAAATGGTGGATCTGTAAATATATAATCTACAGAGTTATTTGGAATATTGTTAACATCGTCACAACTTTGTGTTGTAACCAAAAAATTATTTAGTTCATTTTTATTGTTTTGAGCATAATTTAAAATATTCTTTACTTTATTTCTGTAACCATTAAAAACATTAAGTTCCGGATATAAAGATGGTATATATAACATACCCATTATTGGACCAGGAGCCATTTTTAATGATGGAAGATATTTATTAGTTCTATTTAACCTTAAAATAGCTCCAGTAAAGCAAAATTTTAATAGACTACCTATTGATATATCCCTCACTTCGTTTATTTTTTTCCGTATTTTTGAAAGAGCAAATAAATTCCTTCTACTATAAAAATGATGAACTCTATAATAGCCTTGATGATAACCAGCTCTCCATATATCTCCCCATTTGCCTTCCTTAAATAACATTAAATCTATTGGATGATCAATATTGGTAAAATTTTTATTGCTAATCTGATTAATAATTTCTACATCTACGTTAGTAATTCTTGACTCATATTTTTTGTTTCCTAAGTTGTACACTTTTAACACAGGAACTTGCATAGCTCTCTCAATAATTTCATTAGTTTTCTCATCGTGAATAATTTCGATTTTTTTCTGTAAATCTCTTTTCTTTAATATAGAATTGCAGATTGGGCAATTAAATTCGTCTTTAACCTTACCAGTGCTGTCAACAGCTACATCATAAAATACAATGTCCCCACCACATGTAGAGCATATAAAAACATCTGACCATACAGTATAGTTTATCTTTCCTTTTACTGATCCCGTCATATCATATACTTGATTGCCATTTTCATCTATATGATTTGTCTCATACATCCAACCTAGCTCTTTTTCACATTCATCTAATATTCTATTTGCTTCTTTTTCAAATTCTGCTACGTCTACTGGAGTATTGTAGTTATATGCTATAAAGGTGGCTGCTGGAGATAAATCATTTAGTATTGCTTTTCTAGCTCCCCATTTTACATAGGGCATTTCCTTTTCTATTTTATATTTAAACTCTAAATCAGCATCAGGATTGCCGCACATCTGTGCAGCAACTCCTGTCATTCCTGTTCCACAAAATCCATCAAATACTATATCTCCTGGCTCTGTATAATGAAGTATATATCTCATAATAGCCTTATGGGGTACTTTTGTATGATAGCTGTGGGCATTGTATATGGGATCATTTTTCCCTTCGCTTACATCTGCTGCAAAGGGCTCCCTTCTATAATCGTCTGTCTCTTCATCATATGGCTTACCATGTTTCTTAATAAAATCCTCTATAAATGGGTTGGGGCATGCAGTATAATAAGGTGGAGCAGAAAGTGCTATTATATCCTCATCGGTGCCTATGGGAAAGCCTTCTATATGCCTTACCTTGTCTAAATCTTCTTTAGTCAATTTCATAGAACATTCTCCTCACCATTATTATTTTCTGCTATGATAAAATCCTTTTTCTTGTCTGAATCATATGTAATTATGATTCTTACTTTATTTAAGTCTTTACCCTTAACCTTTTCATCTATATAAGTTAAAAGCTTGTTTTTCAAGTCATTAACTGTACTTGGTCCTAGGTTTTGAATTTCATCCATCATTTCCCACATGTCTATATTTAGTTTATCTAGTCCCTGGAATAATGTATTAAAGGTATTAACAAAGAATCCATCTATTTCTTCTGGCAATGCTTTTTCTTTAATAACATTATCTACAAGCTTTTGCTGTTCTGGTTTTAGAAGTGACTTGTTTTCCATAATTAAATTATCTTCAAGTGCCAGTAAAAGTGCCTTTGTCCAATCTTCTAATAGTTTTTCTAAATTGTTTTCTATTGATTCTAGCATGCCTGTTACAGTAGGATTAGTTTCAGATAAAGTAAACCTGCATTTATTACATATATGAGATTTCTGCAAATCGCTTGTGCTTAATTCAAAACAGGTTTGTAAGGAGCTTAACTGTTTTTCTAAATTGTCCAGTTTGTTTTTCTGTGAAATATCTTTAATTTCAGTTAGTTTTTTTAAGTTTGATAATAATCTAGAACTCATTATTTGACCTTTTTTCTTAGATTCACTGTGTCCTAGCCTAGCTTTATTATGTTTATCAAAGTAATATTCTATATACTCTTCTTTAATTGGAGTTAATATACTTTTTAGCTTTGTAGCTGCTGCTTCTCCATTTATACCTTCTCTTATATTATCTCTAATTCTAAAGAACTGAGCTTTGCCTTTGTCAATTTTATCTCTCAAATCATCAGGTATCTCTGAATTTTCTACATTGGCAATATAGGATACTAATGCATCTGAATTAGCTTTAAATATTTCATATTCAGATACTATGGCCATATAATTCATGCCTTCTTCTATTTCATCTAATTGGTCAAAAGTAAGATTTAAATTGCTTAGTTTGGCCACTGTGTTGTATCTATTTCTAAAGTTGCCAAATTCATTTAGTACTTGACTAATTTTAAGCTCATATATTTTCTTAATATGTTCTGGTATAAGTGCTTCTCCCCATAAAACTGGCTCTTTATTTATATATGTCTTATATTTTAAAGCTTGTTCTGCTACTTCTCTAGTTCTGGCCAGTATTCTATCTAATCCTTTTTCTAGCTCTCTATTGTTTACTGTCATTCCAGTAGGTAAACCTAATATTTTAAGTAGTCTTTTTAGTTCTACTATGGATGCTTCTTTAGGCTTGGCTAGGTACTTGAATTCATGTATATGGGAGTTTCCTAGTGTAAGCAGTTTTTCTAAGTTTGAAGCTGTTAGTACAGTATCTCCTAGTGCTAGATTTGCATAGCCTGAATACACTAAAGCTAATAGCACTACAATATAGTATTCATTATTTATTTTAAATCTCTTATCTAGGGTTTCATCATATTTATCTTCTAAGATGTCAATTCTGTTTAGAACGCCCTGTGGTGGAAGGGTCTTCATTTTTTTAACTAGTTCCATAGCATATTTGGAGTTTTCTAAATCTATATTGCCATTTTTAATTAAACCAAAACTTTCTAAGATAGCTGTACTATCACTTGCTTTCTGTCCTGCAAAATGTTTTATTGCCCTAAGCATCAATTCTGCTTGATTATGTTTTGTGATTTTTACTTTAAATACAGGGAAATCCGGATACATTCCTATAAAATATTCTTCTAGGCAAATAGAAGCAGCTTTATCTATAGTATCTTTAAAATTAGTTTGTCTTGTTAAGCCGTGGGTTAGCTGAATAAGCTGCTGTTTTACTCCTTTGTAAATTACATTATAAAAAGTATTTTTATTTTCATTAAGCCATTGCTTTAGATTTTTTTCATATGCTGCTGCTTTCTTAGAATAAATGTTTTTTGTGTTTTGATCTGATGCTAAGTTAAGTAATTCCTTTGATGCAGAATATAGCTTTAGATTATTATAAAATTCTTCATCTAGTTTAAGCTCAAAAAATACTTCATCTTCTTTTAGTTCATCTGTATATTCTACATTGCCAAAGGGGGGTAGTACATACATATAATAGTCTCTTGGCGGTTGTGCTGTTGACCTTTCATTTGGAATACCTAAAAATAGATATCCTCTCCTATATACATTGTGACTATCCCAATTAAGCTGGTATTCATATATTTCATAACTTGGAACTGCCTTTTCTTCATCCCAATCTAATAAGTCATAAACTATGGAATAATAATATTTATTTAAGCTAATATCCTCTAAAAAATTAGCTTTATCTTCTATCTTGGCATCATAGTCAATATCTTTTTTTAAATCTAAAAAGTACTGTTGGTTTTCTTTGTTATATTCTATAAACTGTCCACTAACTAGTACCATAATATCTTTCAAAACAACCTTAATTATAGATAGTAAAAACTCTGGGTCTTTTTCCGGTAGATTTTCTATATATAAGCATAGGTCATCTTTTAAGTTTTCAGCAGTTAGCCCAAGTCGTACATCTATACCACCTGTAGTAAGTCTATGAACGCTTAATGCATAAATTATTTTTAGTGCAAGTCCTTTGTACTGCTGTTTTGGAAATGTTTTAGCAATCTTTTCTTCTAGTATTTCGCTTTTTTCTAGTACTTCCCTTATTTCTTGATCTGACCTTCTTGCATAATTGTCTTTAATAAATGACCAGTATGTATCATAGGATATGATTCCAGGTGCATTATCCGGTACATCCTTATCCAAGATACTATTTACGGTGGTTGATATGGTTTTTAATACATGTCTGTTTTCTGCTATATGAACTTTATTAAATACATCTATATAAGCAGGATGGATGGGAAATAGTTCTACATAATCTTCTATTCTTTCTGACATTTCCTTATATAAAACACAGTAAGGCAGTATATGCTCTCTTATTTTTGCTTTTTGCTCTGGAGTTTTACTCAATATTCTTTCTGATACTACAAATGCTGTATCTTTTTTTCTTATTATTACCTGCTCGAATCTATCTTTTATTTTACTCATAGTATCTGATACAAATGAAAAAGTAGGATTACTAAATAGTTGTTCTTGCACGCCTGAGATTATTCTAAGTCTTGAGTTTTTTATAAACTCTCCTATTTCTCTTAAAAACCCTAAGTCTAGCATTATTTCTTGTTCCCTGCGAGTCTTCAAATAATCTAATAGCTCATCAATTACTATTAGATATCCTTTATTAGGATATTTGGCTTCAAAGGAACTCATCATGGCTTCTAGTGCACCTTTGTTATTGGTCAATGTTGAACTATGAGGAAATTTATAGTTTATTCCTCTCTTAGATAAATCGTCTTCTATTTCTTTTGTTATTATATTTCTAAGACTATTGTCTACAGCTCCTAATTCAATTCTCAGTACTTCGAATTTACCAGCAATTGGTTCCAGATATTTTGAAAATTCTTTGTTTCTTATATATTTTAGATAATTCTCATCATTTGCTACAGATGATATAACTGACATTAAGTGACTTTTACCTGTTCCATAGTTACCTACTATAAGTACCCCTTTATTGTCTACTACTTCCTCCAATTGAATTTGACTTATTAGTCCAGCATCGAGCTTTTCAGCCATTTCATTCGAAATAACATAGGATTCAACTAAATTTATTGCCTTATCTTTGCTTCCAGCTGATTTTAGCTCAATAACGGTTTCGATTGGATTAAAATTAATTAATTCTGAATATTTCAATGGTCCCCCTCCCCTATTTTAAACATATTACATCATAGTCTTTAATATCATATTTTCTATAGTCTCTATATTCCGGTTTAGAATATATTAGACTATTAATATCAAGTTCCCCTGGCCATTGTATAACTATGCTTCTATTTCTCGATAGTTTAATAAAAAGTCTTAAGATATCAAGCCTATAGTCTGGATTAAATAGAATGTCTATATTCTTGATTAATAATTTATTAGTTTTTAAATTAGACAATATTTTTTCTATTTCAGATTCTATTAAGTAAAGCCTTTCATCAGGTTGATATTTTGTTAAAACAGAAGAAAGAAGTTCTCCTAATGGTATTACTGTGTAATCATGAAAGATGCTTATTGTAATCTTTAATGAAACACAACTAATTAATGGAAAACCATTATATTGATTTTTAATTTGGTCTATTTTGTATATATTAGATATATATCCCATAAAATCACCTTATAATATAATTCTACAAACATTATCTATTTCCTCCAAATATTTGTTGAATATAGTAGGGATTTGGAAATGCTATTTAGGTACAAAAAAAGAACTCCTATTTGAGTTCTCCTAATATTCAATGAATAGATTTATTATCTTCATTAATGTGTCCAGTTTTTTTCGCTTCTTCTCTAAATTGGATATTTTTATAGAGTGATTTATTCACTTTTATAATTTTTCATCTCCAATCTCATGGCTTGTAATATTCTTGCTTAGTAGATACAAACAATACTGATTCATACTAATGCCTTCTTGCCTTGATTTTTCTGCAAGGTCCTTATGCAATGATTTAGGAATTCTAAGCTTAAATTGTCCTGAATATTTTTCTATGGAATTAGGTTCTGGAATTTCATATCCACTTTCTATTGCTGCTTTTATCCATTCTTTCTTTGCATCTTCAATAAGTTTCATACCATTTTCAATATTACCTGCAGTAGTTATGCATCCCTTTAATTCTGGTATTGAAATTACATATCCGTCTTCTAGTTCCTCTTTCACAATTTCTATTTTATAGTTTAAATTCATATAATAATCTAAATCTTTCACTCTAACTCTCCTCACTTTCAATAATTTCCTTAACCATTCTAACATATGTCAACTTAATAGGTTCATTCTTAGGTATGGTAATAGGAAATTTACCTTTTTTCCTAAATGTCCAATGACTACTACCACTACTAGGATTACTAGCAGCATAACCATAGCTTTCAAGTATTTTCTTAATTTCAGAAAATCTGACATCCTTTGACATACTGGTTATTTTATTTAATAGTTTTTGCCATTTGGACAATTTTAACACCCCTTAATATCATTATATATGGTGTCATGTTTGGTGTCAATTCATAAGTAAAACTTCTACTATTTTTACTTATCACACTATGGTATAATACTATAAAATAATAAGGGGTGAGAGAAATGCCTATTTTAACTGGCAAAAGAATTATTTTAAGAGAATATAGAAAAGAAGATTTGACCTACATAAGAAAATGGGTGAATAACTTAGAAATTACACAACATTTGAGCCATATATTTTTATATCCACATACAATGAATGCTACAGAGAGCTTCCTAAATAGCATGTTAGATGGAAGTTCTGGTATGAAGGGTTTTATTATAGCCAATAAAGAGACGGAAGAATACATAGGTCAAATCGACCTTATCAAAATCGATTGGGTAAATAGAGTTGGTACTTTAGGCATAGTAATAGGTAATACAGAAAAATTAGGTAAGGGATATGGTACAGAAGCAATTAAATTAATTCAAGAATTCGCTTTTAATAAGTTAAATCTTCATAAATTGGACCTAGAGGTACGAGCATACAATAAAAGAGCTATAAAATGCTATAAGAAATGTGGATTTATAGAAGAAGGTAGAATAAGAGAAAATTACTTTATAGATGGAAAATATACTGATACTTTGTTTATGGGAATTTTAAAAAATGAATGGGTAATGACAGAAAACGTAAAATAGGTAACGGGGTTGTTGGTTTCAATGAAGCAACAACCCCGTACCCCTGCTTTATAATGACATTATAATTCCTCTAATAAATCCATCTTTATCAATAACTGCTCCTAATACATCTCCGCATTTCAAGTCACTAAATTCAATATTTATGGTTTTATCATTTCTCTGAATAATTATTACAACATCTTCTTTTACGGGCAATATGGGAGTGATTTCTATGCTGTTATCGTCAATATGCTGTTCTAGTTCTATAGTTCTGCTTTCAAAGTCTATTTTAGTTATTAAGCCATATACAAATATCTCTCCGTTCAAATAATCACATTCCGGAAAATCTTTGTATTTGTTTATAATGACTTTGTTAGTTTTGTCGTCCCATTTTACTTCGCATCCTAAACCTTCTGCAACAGCCCTTATAGGAATAAATGTTCTATTATTGTATATGAAAGGCTCAGTATCAGTATCAATTATTTCTCTATCAATTTCTATTTTAGCTCCATTGATTAAAACATCTATTCTTTTAAAATATCCTCCTGCAAAAGATGTAGCTGACAATAATAGAATTATTCCGACTAATATAATTATTAAACTTTTTTTCATAATAAAAAACCCCCTAATTTGTTTATACTATGAGTTTTGACAAAATTAAGGGGTTTATACAATTACTCTATTTTTCTAACACTTTTTTTAGGAATTGCCCAGTGTATGATTCTTTGACTCTGCATATTTCTTCTGGTGTCCCTTGTGCTATTATTGTTCCGCCCTTATCTCCACCTTCTGGACCTAAATCAATAATATAGTCTGAAGTTTTGATAACATCTAAATTATGCTCTATAACTACTACAGCATTTCCCAAATCAACAAGCTTGTTTAATACTTTCACTAATTTGTGTATATCTGCAGTATGAAGACCTGTCGTAGGTTCATCTAGTATATATAGGGTTTTTCCTGTACTTCTTTTGCTAAGCTCAGTGGCTAGCTTTACTCTCTGCGCTTCTCCACCTGACAATTGAGTAGAAGGCTGACCTAGTTTAATATAGCCAAGTCCTACTTCATGCATAGTCTCTACTTTTCTCTTTATACTTGGTATGCTATCAAAAAACTCTAGGGCTCCTTCTACAGTCATATCTAGAATATCTGATATAGTTTTCCCTTTATATTTTACTTGTAAAGTTTCCCTATTATATCTCTTTCCTTTACATACTTCACAAGGAACATATACATCTGGAAGGAAGTGCATCTCGATTTTTAATATACCATCACCCTTACAAGCTTCACATCTTCCTCCTTTTACGTTAAAGCTAAATCTTCCTTTGCTATATCCTCTAGCTTTAGCCTCAGGAGTCATAGCAAATAGATCTCTAATTTGGTCAAAAACTCCTGTATAGGTTGCAGGGTTTGATCTAGGAGTCCTTCCTATAGGTGATTGGTCAATTTCAATAATCTTATCAATATGTTCAATTCCAAGAATTTTTTTATGCTTTCCGGGTTTGTCTTTAGATCTATATAGTTCTTGGGCTAGGCTTTTGTATAATATTTCATTTATCAAGGTGCTTTTACCTGATCCAGAAACTCCAGTAATAGATGTAAACACTCCTAGAGGTATTTTAACATCTATATTTTTCAAGTTATTCTCTGCAGCACCTTTTATTTCAATCCACTTCCCATTAGGTTTTCTTCTTTTCTTAGGAATTTCAATTTTCTTCTTTCCGCTTAAATACTGTCCAGTAATGGAGTCTTCACAGTTTTTAATATCGTCAAGGGTACCTTCTGCTACTATATACCCTCCATGGACACCTGCACCTGGTCCTATATCTACTATATGGTCAGCACAATACATAGTATCTTCGTCGTGTTCAACTACTATTAAAGTGTTACCTAGGTCTGTTAAATTTCTAAGGGCCTTTAATAGCTTATCATTATCTCTTTGATGAAGCCCAATGCTTGGTTCATCTAGTACATATAACACTCCTACTAGGCTTGAGCCTATCTGAGTAGCTAGCCTAATTCTCTGTGCCTCTCCACCTGAAAGAGTCCCAGCGTTTCTTGACAATGTTAGATAGTCTAGTCCTACATCCACAAGAAAATTTAATCTTTCCTTTATCTCCTTTAGTATCTGGTGAGCTATTTTTTCTTGCATTTCAGTAAGCTTTAGCTCGTTGACAAAACCTATTGCTTGTCTTACTGACATATTAGTAAACTCAGATATGTTAAGTCCTCCTACTGTTACTGCAAGTACCTCTGGCTTCAACCTATTTCCTCCACAATCGGGACATGGAATAATACTCATAAATTCTTCTATCTTATCTTTCATATAATCGGAGTTTGTTTCACCATATCTTCTTTCAAAATTAGGTACTACTCCTTCAAAAGGTGCCTTATAGGTTTTCCAACCCCCAAATCTACTGTCAAATTCAAAGTCTACTTCTCTTTCGCCTGTTCCGTAAAGTATTTCATCTATTAGTTCTTTTGGTGCTTCCCCAATAGGTGCATCTAAATCAAATTTATGATATTCTGCAATGGCTCTAAACATTTTTGTATAATATGTGTCATCTGCAGAATTTGCATATGGGGCTATTGCACCCTGGTTTATTGATATATTTTTATTTGGAATAACAAGCTCTGGATCTATTTTCATGTGACTTCCTAGTCCATTACAAGTAGGACACATTCCAAAAGGGCTATTAAATGAAAACATTCTTGGAGATAATTCTTCTATTCCTATACCACAGTCTGGACATGAAAGTTTTTGACTGAAAAGTAGTTCTTCTTTCTCCATTACATCTACTATTACAAGTCCATCAGAAAGCTTTAGAGCTGTTTCTAAAGAATCTGTTAGTCTCTGCTCTATTCCTTCCTTGACTACTATTCTATCTACTATTACTTCTATTGTGTGTTTCTTAGTTTTTTCAAGCTTAATGTCATCGCTTAACTCCATCATTTCTCCATCTATTCTAACCCTGACAAAGCCTTCTTTTCTTATACCTTCAAGTGCTTTTTGGTGCTCTCCCTTACGTCCTCTAACAATTGGAGCAAGTAATTGAATTTTAGTTCTTTCCTCAAGTGACAATATCTGATCTACCATCTGGTCTATAGATTGGGAGGTAATCTCCTTTCCACATTTATAGCAATGTGGCGTACCTACTCTAGCATATAGAAGCCTTAAATAATCATAAATCTCTGTTACTGTCCCAACTGTAGATCTAGGATTTTTACTTGTTGTCTTTTGGTCTATGGATATAGCAGGTGATAATCCTTCTATATATTCTACATTTGGCTTTTCCATTTGTCCTAGAAACTGTCTTGCATAAGCAGAAAGACTTTCTACATATCTTCTTTGTCCCTCTGCATATATGGTATCAAAGGCTAGTGAGGATTTTCCTGAACCGCTTAGACCCGTCAATACAATGAATTTATTCCTTGGAAGCTCAATGCTGATGTTCTTTAAGTTATGTTCTTTAGCTCCTCTTATTATTATTTTATCTTTTAACATGTCTGCACCTCGTTCTTCTTATCTGACTCTTTAACTACATTTTGCCCTTCAGTTCACTGATTTTATCTCTTAATTCTGCTGCTCTTTCAAACTGTAAATTCTCTGCTGCTTCAAACATTTCAGTTTCAAGGTTTTTAATAGTTGCCATCAATTCATCTTTACCCATTTCTTTTCTACCGTCAAATCCATATTTATCCTGTTCTTCTGCAACCTTTGTGGCCTCTATAACATCTCTGATTCCTTTTTTAATAGTTTGAGGAATAATATTATGCTCTTTGTTATATCCAATTTGGATATATCTCCTTCTATTAGTCTCATCTATGGCTCTCTTCATTGAATTGGTTATACTGTCAGCATACATTATTACTTTACCTTCTGAGTTTCTAGCTGCTCTTCCTATTGTCTGTACCATAGATGTTTCAGATCTTAAAAAACCTTCTTTGTCCGCATCTAATATTGCTACTAAGGAAACCTCAGGAAGGTCAAGCCCTTCTCTTAATAGGTTAATGCCTACTAGAACATCAAATTTACCTATTCTAAGATCCCTAATTATTTCCATTCTCTCAATAGTCTTAATATCTGAATGCAAATAAGTAACCTTTATGCCTATTTCTTTAAAATAGTTTGTTAAATCCTCTGACATTTTCTTAGTTAAGGTAGTCACTAAAACTCTTTCTTTTTTCTTTGCTCTAATATTAATTTCCTTAACTAAGTCATCTATCTGATTCTTAGTAGACCTAACTTCTACTTCTGGATCTAATAACCCTGTAGGTCTAATAATCTGCTCCACAATCTGTTGAGAATACTCTAGCTCATAAGGTCCAGGAGTAGCACTTACATATATAGCTTGATTAATATGCTTCTCGAACTCATCAAATTGAAGTGGCCTGTTGTCTAAGGCTGAAGGAAGCCTAAATCCGTAATCTACCAAAGTAGTCTTTCTAGATTTATCACCAGCATACATTCCTCTTATCTGAGGAATAGTTACATGTGATTCATCTATAAACATGAGAAAATCATCGGGAAAATAGTCTAACAAGGTATAAGGTTTGCTCCCTGGTGGTCTGCCACTAATATGTCTTGAGTAGTTTTCTATGCCTTGACAAAATCCCATTTCTCTCAGCATTTCTATATCGTACATAGTTCTTTGCTTTAGCCTTTGTGCTTCAAGAAGCTTATCCTCTGCTGTCAATTCCTTTAATCTTTCTTCAAGCTCTTCTTCAATACTCTTTATGGCTCTTTCAATCTTTTCAGGGCTTGTAGCATAGTGAGAGGCAGGAAATATGGAAATATGGCTTCTTGTGCCAATTATCTCTCCTGTTAGCGCATTTACTTCTGTTAATCTTTCTACTTCATCTCCAAATAATTCAACTCTAATTGCATGTTCATTAGATGATGCTGGGAATATTTCTACTACATCTCCTCTTACTCTAAATGTTCCCCTAACAAAGTTTATATCGTTCCTTTCATATTGTATGTCTACAAGCTTTCTTATTATTTCGTCTCTATCTTTTATCATTCCAGGTCTTAATGATAAAACTAGGTTTTCATAATCAATCGGATCGCCTAATCCATATATACAAGAAACACTAGCTACTATTATTACATCTCTTCTCTCAAACAAAGCCGCTGTAGCAGAGTGCCTTAGTTTATCTATTTCATCATTTATTGATGCATCTTTTTCAATATAAGTATCAGTATGGGGTACATATGCCTCTGGCTGGTAATAATCATAATAGCTAACAAAATATTCTACAGCATTATCAGGGAAAAATTCCTTGAATTCACTTGTAAGCTGTGCAGCTAATGTTTTATTGTGTGCAATTACAAGAGTTGGTTTCTGAGTTTTTTCAATAATATTTGCCATTGTAAAAGTTTTCCCAGACCCTGTTACTCCTAAAAGTGTCTGATGCATAAGATTGCTGCTCACTCCGTAAACTAACTGTTCAATAGCCTTTGGCTGATCACCAGTAGGTTTAAATTCAGATTTTATTTTAAACTTATTCACAATATCACCTCAGTTAGTGATAATTAATAATATATATCACACAATTAAAATTTTCATTGCATAATTCTGAACATTTGTTCGTATTAATTATATATTTTGTACCTATATAAGTCAATATATGAAAAAACAATAATAATTTAAAAGTTTTTTATTTATTTAGGCAGGTTATTCAAATTTATTGTTGAATATATAAAATTGTGGGGGGAGTTTTTGATGAAGAAACAGATATTATTTTTGTCGTTGATGTTGACATTAACTGCTTGTGGGACTAAAAAAGATATATCCTCTATTGACTCAAGCCTTTCTACTACTGCAGAAGTAAATCTAGAATATAAAATAGAAAAAACTATTTTGTCAAAGGGATTTCAATCTATTATACCAAATGTTGAATTACTTGAAAAAGAAAGTGGTAGATTCTTTATGGTAAACTTAGGTGCTGTAGAGTGCTCTATGGCTGATATAGATGGTATATCTAGAGTAAACAATGAGGTTAATATATATACATCTGTAAAAAAGGAATGGGGAAAATCAGATATAGTAGTTCCTCAAATTACGCTTGCAATTAAAAACATAGAAGACGCTGAGCTAAAGAATTTGAAATTTAATATAGTACCTATTAATTATAAACCTATTAATATTAAATTTGACAAGACACAAGTTCTTAATAAAATATATACACAGTTTAAATACGCTAATAATACTATGCCTAGTGTAGTTTTATCAAAAGAAAATAACGAATACATATGGAATATAAAGCTAAATAATACATTTATAAAAGATGATCCTAGTAGTCCTCTGTATATGTTTAATGCAAAGGTAAATTCAGATAATGGAGAAATTATTGAAGCAAAGCCAACTTTGTTATCAGACACAATAGGAAAAGGAAAAATCTTAGATTTCGCTAATGATAAGCTATTAGCTTATGTCCAAAAAGAAACTGTTGAAGATGGTGATTTAGAAAATATTTGGATATATGATATCAATAACTCAGAAAAACAAAAAGCCTATTCAACACATAATTTTATTTATTCTGCTAAATTCAGCCCTGATTTAAAAAAATTAGCAGTTATTGAACATAACGGAAAGCTTACAGATTTATATATAGCAGACTTAGAAAGTAAACTAATACAAAAGATTACGCCAATAGATTATAAACATACCTGGAATATTGAATGGAAAAACAACAACCTGCTATATGCAATAAATAATGATGAAAGCCAAAAATCTTCAATAATTATTTTTGATATATTGAAAAACGAACCAGAAGTTCTATTAAAAGTAAAGCTAAATGTTTCTAGCTTCGATGTATACGATGACAATTTTGCATTTATTGAAAAAAACACTGATAATGATTTACCAACTATTTATATCAAAAAAAACGAAAAAAGATTAAAGAAAATAGATTATGGCCTTAGCTGTGATTTTATTAGTGAAGATAAGCTATTATATACTAAAAAGATAGGAAAAGAAGATAAATACGAGTTATATTTATATGATTTACATGAAAACGAAGAAAAACCCCTTGCTGATTGCGATGTTAGAAAATTTATAACTATTGATCAGGAAAATGTCTTGATAGTAAGTAAGGATAGTTCCTCTACTGATTATAATGTTTACATTTATAATTCAAAGAAAAAAGAACTTGATTTATTAGGACAGGTTTTAGATAAGAATATTTTTTATAGTCCTAGTCTAAATACAGCATTTTTTAGTACTGTCCCACCTGCAGACACTTCAGATTCAAGCTACATCTATAAAATCAATTTTGACAATCTAAAAGAAGAGCAAAAGGATAGCTAGCCAGCTATCCTTTTTATATTTAATTTATTTTATTTTGTTAATACCTTTACTTCGGTATTCTTTCCAACCTTGTTTTCTGTCTGAAAGACATTAATTAGGAATGTCTTTGCTCTAATGCTCAACTTGACTTTAATGCTACATTTTTATTTCATCTTTCCTTTTACTATCTCAATTGCCTTCTGAAGCTGTGTATCTTGTTTTAATTTTTCTACTCCTATTTCTTCTACACCTTCAGGAATTTCAACTACAACATCAGGCTTTATCCCTATACCTTGAATATTTCGCCCTTTAGGAGTGAAATATTCAGATACAGTAATTTTAAAACCTGAACCATCGGAAAGCTCTTTTATTCTCTGAACTACTCCCTTTCCAAATGTAGTAGTTCCAACTATGGTGCCTTCCTTTGTATCCTGAATTGCTCCTGAAAGTACTTCAGATGCACTAGCACTACCTTCATTTACTATTATAGCTAACGGAAGTCCAAGCTTCTTTTTATTAGATTTTAGGTATTCACGTTCTTTTTGCTTCGTTTCTGTATATACTATAGTTCCTTCTCCCATAAGTTCATCTGCTATTTTAGCAGAAATATCTAAGAGTCCTCCAGGATTATTTCTCAAATCGATTACTAAGCCTTTCATGCCTTTATTCTGTAAAGCTTTTAAATTAGCTACGAAGTCATCATAAGTTAAATCATCAAAAGATGTTATTCTTATATATCCAATATTATCTTCCATCATACTAGCCTTTACACTTTTTATTCTAATCTCTTCTCTTTTAATAGTTTTATCAAAAATCTGAGATGAGCTACCTTCTGCACCTTTTCTCATGATTGTTATTGTAACATTTGTACCAGGCTCACCCTTCATTAGTTTAACAGCTTCGTCCATTTTATCTGCAGTAAACTCTTGGCCCTCAACCTTTATTATCTTATCTCCAGGCTTTATACCAGCTCTCTCTCCTGGTGTATCTTCTATAGGAGAAACTACTGTAATTAAATTATCATCCCCAGGGGCAACATAGACTCCTATTCCTCCAAACACCCCCATAGTATGTTCCATAAAACTACTAAACTCATCTTTTGTCATATAAACTGTATAAGGGTCTCCCGTTGAACTAAAAAGCCCCTTTAGCTGACCTTCAAGTAAAGTATCTTCATCTACATCCCTTAGATAATACTCTTTTAGAATATCTTCTAAAAGAATATTTTTAGAATATTTTTTGTAGACTTCAGTAAGATTCTCATACTCACTTTTGGGAATTACTATTTTTTCCTTGATAGGGATTTGTATCATATTGCTAACTACAAATGTAGATATACTAGTAATTAAAATCAATAAAATCGCACCAATTGCTGCTTTTTTCTTGGAAATCATATTGTCACCTCAACAAACATTATGTTATCTATTTTATTAAATACATGTAAACATTATACCATTATGTGTTTAATTTATCAAAATATACTTGCTCTTTAGTTATTTTTATTTTTGTACATGATCCTTCTTAAGGACTTTACTATCGTCATTTTCCGCAGTCTCGCTACTCAAATTTATTTTTTCGCTGTCGCTCACATAAATTTGGTCCTAACGGACACACTGATCATAAACCTAAAGTAGGGTTGGTGCTCGTTGCGTTTGACCTACCATCGATTTTCTGACAGAAGCATTCAGAAAATCGGGTTAGGTCATAAAAAAAAGGGCATTTGTTGCCCTTAATTTCCTTTTACATATGGTATTGGATCCACATATGAACCATTTTTTCTGACCTCGAAATGTAAATGTGGTCCAGTTGACATCCCAGTACTTCCAGCTTTTGATATGGTATCTCCTTTATCAACTTTATCTCCTACTTTTACTAAAAGCGCAGAGTTATGTGCATATAATGTTGATATCTTTCCACCATGGTCAATTATTACTGCCTTTCCATAGCCTCCTAAAGTACCAGCAAACTGAACTACCCCGTTACCTGCTGCTTTTATTGGTGTGCCAGTAGAAGCTGGGATATCTATACCTGTATGCATTTTTTTCGTCTTTAATATTGGGTGTATCCTATATCCAAAAGGTGAACTAATTCTAGTACGACCTGGTACAGGCCACATCATAACGCCACCCTCATATTTTACGTTTCTTTGATTCTTTCTGATTTCTGCCTCTATTGCTTTTGCCTGAGCAAGGAGCTCATCTTCCATTTTATCTAATGCTTTATGTTCTTTTACTAAATCTCTCATAAGATTTTCTTTTGCTCTAGTAGCTACTTCAAGATCATTTTTCTTAACTTCAATATTTTGTTTTGCTGCTATTACAGAACTTTGCTGTGCCTCTAATGCTACTTTGTTCTGTTCGATTATATTTCTTTGCTCTTTCATATACTTAAGCATATCCACATCGTGGCTAGCTATGCTTTTTATCATATCAATTCTTGACATAAAGTCCTTAATATCTTTTGCTCCAAGAAGAACTTCTAGATAACCTACTGTTCCGTTCTTATACATTACCCTAAGCCTTGAATTTAAAGTGTCTTTTCTTTCTACTAAGTTATTTTCAGCTTCTTGAAGATTTTGTTTTGTAATTACGATTTTATCATTTAAATCGCTTAACTGCTTCTTTATTTCTTCAAGCTCTTTATTAGTTTCATCTACTTGTTTGTCAAGTCTAGCTATTTCCTTATTAGTATTGTCTATCTTCTTTTTATTCTCTTTTTGCTCTTTTTTTACTTGGTTTATCTTATTGTTAGTGTTATTTAGCTTTTTGTTAAGATTATCTACACTGGCATATGCAGTTACACTACTTATAAACATTAATATAGCCAATATAGTATACAGAACCCTCTTTTTCAAAACATGTCATCCCCCTTTGTTATACATTTAGAAACTTTTTAAGTGAAATAATACTTCCTAATAAACCTATCCCCACACCTATAGCAATGAAGATAATTGCTATATCATTAACCATCACTTGAGGTGGTATCATGTAAACAGTAAATAAAACATACAATTTTTCATTTAAAGCATTAACTAAATATTTATAACCATAAAATGTAATTAAAATTGATATAGATGTACCAACTAATCCAAGAAGCACACCTTCTACCATAAAAGGTCCCCTTATATAACCATTAGTGGCACCGACATATTTCATTATGCCTATTTCTCTTCTTCTTGCAGCAACAGTTATCTTTACTGTGTTAGATATTATAAACACAGATATAAATACTAGAATTCCAATAAGAACAAGTCCACCTATTCTTACAAAATTAGCTACTGACATTAACTTCTCTACTATGTCTTTGTAATACTTAATTTCCTCTATGCTTTCAAGACCTTTTATTTGATTTACAACTAAGTCAGCATATTCTATATCCTGTAATTGAATAATATATGAATTAGGTAATGGATTCTCTTCAAGTCCTTCTAGTAGATAACCCTGATCTCCCCATTGTTCCTTCATTATTTCAAGAGCCTGCTCTTTTGATTGAAATATAACTGAATTTACTCCCTCACAATCATTGATAGCCTGTCCAATTTTTTCTATTTCCTCATCTGTTAACTCATCTTTTAAATAGACTTGTATTTCGTCAAACTGTTTCTGTGTTGTATTAGCAGCAGTATTTATATTTAAAATAAGTATTAGGATCATTCCTAATATAGTAAGGGTAGCACCTACAGAACCAATTGAAGCTATACTCATTGTTCTGTTTCTCCACATCCCAACAAAGCCTTGCTTAATAATATTAGTAAAAGTTCTAATCTTCATGGTAATACACACCCTTCTGCTCGTCTCTAACTACTCTTCCTGCCTCTAATGCTATAACTCTTCTCTTCATCATATTAACTATTTCTTTAGCGTGTGTAGCCATTACCACTGTAGTTCCTCTTCTATTTATTTCTTTGATTAGCTTCATTATTTCCCAAGCAGTATCAGGGTCTAAGTTTCCTGTGGGCTCATCAGCAATAAGAACAGAAGGATTATTTACTATTGCTCGGGCAATAGCCACTCTCTGATGCTCTCCTCCCGAAAGCTGGTTTGGATAATTATGAGCTTTATCACTAAGTCCTACCATACTAAGTATTATGGGTACCTGTCTTCGTATGTCTCTTGCTGATGCCCCTACTATTTCCATAGCAAAAGCTACATTTTCATAAACAGTCTTGTTAGGTAAAAGTCTAAAGTCCTGAAAAACTATTCCTAGGTTTCTTCGAATATATGGTATTCTTCTATTTTTAACTTTCGTAATATCCATTTTATTTAAAAAAATCTTTCCCTCTGTAGGCTCTATTTCCTTTAAAAGAAGCTTCATTAAAGTAGATTTTCCTGCCCCACTAGAGCCTACTATGAAAACAAACTCTCCTTTTTCTATGCTTATATTCACATTTTCCAAAGCCTTAGAGCCGTTGCCATATTGCTTGCTAACATTTACGTATTTTATCAACTGTATCACTCCCGTCTATTCAGCCCTATTAAGTTTCATATTCGACACATTTTAAACAATTCCTTTATTTTATTTAGATTTTTTGTAGGCAATTTATACTATTTTGATTAATTTGTATTTATTTTTTGTATATTAGCATAATAAGCTATAATATGTGATTATTTGAATTGAAAATAGATAAATATAGAGGATATTTTATTTATTTGTTGTCTACTTATGTATCCTATCCTTTATTTTATAGTCTATCATAGTACTATTTCCAGAGGTAATACCTGCCATGTTAGTTTTTTTGTTGATTTTTAGAGAAAAATAATTCTAATATATTGTTGCTTCTTGTATAATTAAGCTAGTGAATTATATAAATTGGAGGAAGTAAAATGGACAAAAGAACTCTAAGAAGTGAAATACTTAACAAAAGAAAAGCCTTGTCAAAGGAAGAAGTAATCAATAAGAGCTCTGATATTTCAAGCCTGCTATTTTCAACTGAACAATATAAAAACTCTAAATACATAATGTGTTATATTGATTTTCGAAATGAAGTCAGAACTGAGGAAATAATTAAGTCAGCCCTAAATGAAGGCAAAAATATTATCATACCTATAAGTGTTGTTGAAACAAAGCAATTGATTTTATCTCAGCTAATGGACTATGACAAGGAACTTGAAGCAGGTACATATGGTATTCTTGAACCTAAAAAGGAATTTATAAGAGAGGTAAATCCTGAACTGATTGATTTAGTACTAATGCCTGGAGTGGCCTTTGATAGACGTGGTTATAGAATAGGTTATGGTGGTGGATACTACGATAGGTTTTTAACTAAAATTGATGATCCAGTACCTAAAATAGCCCTAGCATTTGAACTTCAGATGGTACCTCATGTTAGAGAAGGCAGGTATGACCTTCCTGTGGATTATATAATTACTGAGAAGGAAATCATAAAATCTTCCAAGTAATATCTGTTGGGTAAAACAAGTAAAGCAAGGGGAGGGGGTTATTGCTTCACACTGCATGAAGCAACACCCCTGTCCCCTTGCTTTCCCTATTTTTGCTATTTCTCTCTCACCTTCGCAAATCTATCTAGTTTTTTCTGCACAAAACAACTTACTGTTCCCTCTTCAAAATTGCCATCTTCATCTCTTTCTCCTAGTTTTACTCCTGTCAGTATTTCTATACCCTCATCTATAGTCTTTATGGCATATATGGAGAACCTTCCATTATTAACTGCTTCTATTACTTCATCGCTAAGCATCAGATTTTCTATATTTTGATATGGGATAATGACACCTTCTTCTCCATTAAGACCTCTAAGCTTACAAACTTTAAAATATCCTTCAATTTTTTCATTAACTCCACCTATTGGCTGTATCATTCCTTTCTGGTTTACAGAGCCTGTAACTGCTATTCCCTGATTAATTGGAAGCTCTGATAGACTTGATAGAAGTGCATATAGCTCTGTACTAGAAGCACTGTCACCATCGATTATTCCATAGGACTGTTCAAATGTTATGCTGGCAGATAATGATAGTGGATGCCTAGTGGCGAATTTCTCTCCTAGATATCCACTTAATATCATAACTCCCTTATCATGACTGCTACCACTTATATTTACTTCTCTTTCTATATTTATAATTCCATCTTTTCCTGCATATGTTGCTACAGTTATCTTATTAGGTCTTCCAAAGGAGTATTGGCCTGAACCCATAACTGATAATCCGTTAATCTCGCCAACCTTATATCCTGAGGTGCTTATTAATATAGTTCCATGGTCAATGAGCTCCTGTATTTTCTCTTCGAACTTATTACTACGATAGGTTTTTTCATATATTGCCTTGTCAACATGCTCCTCTAAAACCACACTGCTACTATCATAATCAGCCCAGGTATCTGCTTCATACATTATCTCTACAATTTCATTAAATCTTGTAGTCAGCTTATTTTGGTGTTCTGCTAATCTAGAACCATGCTCTAGCATTCTTCCTATAGCTCCTTTATGAAATGGTTTTAACCCTTCTTCATTACAATGCTGGGCTATAAATGAAATTATCTTTTTCACATTTTCTTCGCTTCTACCCATTTCTATATCAAAATCTGCTCTTATTCTGAAAAGTTTTTTGAAATCGTCATCATAGATATAAAGCAGTTGATATGTGTAACTATCTCCTATTATAATAACCTTTAAATCCAAAGGAATTGGTTCTGGTGCTATGGTCTCTGGTAGTATGCTTTCCTTTCCTATATTCTCAATTCTAGCTTCTTCTGTAATAAGGGCTCTTTTTAAACCTTCCCAGGCTCCAGGATTAATTAATATATCTCTAGCCTGTATTATTAAATATCCACCATTTGCCCCATGAATGGTCCCTGGCCTTATTCTAGTATGGTCAGTTTTTAGCATTCCATGTTCATTTACATGCTCTATTTTTCCTAGAAGGTTATAATAGTTTGGATTTGCTTCTCTAATTACAGGTGCACCTTTTATATTGCTTTTATCTATGAATAAGTTTACCTCGAATCTAGTACAAAAATCTTCATTCTTATTTCCTTTATTTAATAGTGTTTGAAGCTCTGTTGTCTCTTCTTCATCAATGAACTTTTCAATATTCTCAATAATATTCTGTTTTGCCTCGTCAATATAATTGACAACTGCTTCATTCTCAGAAAAGAATGCTTCAATATAAGCAGAATAGAAGTCTACAACCTCAAGTTCTGTCTCTTCATTTAACTTTTTCATTTTGTTTCTAAGCTCTTCTTCTACTTGTCTAATTTTCTTAACTATATCAAATGCCTTGGATATTAACTGTGTAGAGCTTTTTCTAATGTCCGCTATTTCTTTTTCAGATAATTCCTCTATTTCGCTTTCCTTCATAGGTCTGCCTTCTACCAATGGAATGCTTAGAAGACCTTTTTCCGTCTGTTTAAAGATAAAGTTATGCTCCTTAGCCATGTTATTTAATTCATCTATTATATCTTCAATTTTCTTTTGATAAAAGTGTAAGACCTCACTTTTCTTATCATCATATTCCTTGGAACTAAATGATTTCGGGATTTCTATTCTTAATTTTTCCATAAAATCTTTCATTTTTCTCTTAAAGATAATGCCTTCACCTGGTTTTAGTCTTATGGCTACTGGGTTTTCAGGTCTCTTGAAGTTATATACATAGCACCAGTCATCGGGTACGCTCTTTTTTTCTGCAAAGCTTCTAGCTATAGAGTAGGAATGGCTATTTCTACCTGTGCCTGTTATCCCTGATACAAATACATTATAGCCTTTTTTCTTAATTGAGAGTCCAAAATTAAGTGCTTTTATTCCACGTTCTTGTCCTATTATATACTTATTCATTTTTATTTGTTCAGTAGTGATAAAATCAAAACTTGTTAAATCAGATTTTCTTTTCAATCTAGATGAGGGTATTTTATAGTTCTCCTTCATGATTTCGCCTCCTAGCAATGTCAAAACTCAAAATTGTTCTTATCTATTCTATATCCTAATTATATTTATAGAATATTTTCTATAGATTTAATTTCTTTTGTAACTACATTGTATTCTAGTGGTGCTTAATAATTGTCAAATAAGGATAAAAAAATACTGGAGGAATCTCTAATGAGAATCTCCAGCGTCTTAGTTTTACTTCATTCCAGCAGCTATTTTAACATTTTTTTGATGCTCAGCATCTATTTTCCCATCACTATGCTTTGTGCTATTTAGAAAATGTATATCAAAATGTCCGTCTATGCCATTTCCTTTTACATAATCATAATTTGTTCCCGCACCATATCCTCCACTTCTCCAAGTAGAATAAACTCCAGCAGGTGCATTTTCATTGCCGGCATGGGGTGCACTTGTCATGCTGGCAGCTATCTTTCTTCCATTATATTCTATGAGTATTGGTCTTCTAACCCAGCTTAGAGTTCCTCCCCATATACTTTTCATTATATTAGTATCATTTAAGGTTAGGGTTTCTGCGTCTATGTGGCTAGCTCCAACTGTTCTTTTAACTCTAAAGGACTTTCCTGTATAAAAATCAGTCACTACAAATTCTGCATTGATAGGTAATACATATTGTGCTTCTGTCCACCAATCAAGAAGTTCTCCATATTGAGGTCCTGGTGTTGCTTTTACTGGTACATTATGTACAGGGATTTTTAGTACATCTCCTATATATAGAACTTTACTCGTAGATATGTTATTTGCTTTTGCTATGTCGTTTACTGGAATACCGTATTTAATACTCAGCTGCCATAAGTCTTCCCCTTTTTGAACTACATGAGTTTTATAGCTTATGTTCTCAGGAATATATACCTTTTGTCCAATGTATAATATACTTGTATATGTTGCACCATTGGCTTTTAATAAATCTTCTAGTGTTACTCCATACCAAGTACTTATTTTCCAATAGGTATCACCTGATTTCGCTGTATGAGTTGCTGCAAAAGTGCTCGATGATGTGGCTGCTATTGTTAATGTCAATGCTCCAATTAGAATTTTCTTCTTAAGTTTTTTCATTCTATTTCCTCCCTCTTTTTATTTCGAAATTGGTTACAAAAAGATTACAATTACTATTAAATTCTGCTCCTGCTCATGATTTCCTCTATGTAATATATGGTCAAAAAACCAAAATCATCAGCAATATAGACTGGTGATTTTATTGGTCATACTCTACTTCAAGTTTAATTTTATCAGGTAATTTATCTAACTCGGCCTTTGCAACTACTACTGGATAGGTTATTCTCTGACCTACCATTTCATCTGGTCTTGGATCTTTATATTTTGCATGAGCTACAAGGTCAAAGTTATTTTCATTTTTAACTTTTATTAGCTTATCAAGTGAAACTGTATATCCCTCTGTTCTTTTTTCTCCTCTTGTAACTATAATATATACTTCATTATCGATTTTACATGCTAAAGCTCTTTCCTCATATAAGTATTTTGGAATTAAGTCCTGTATTTTTTGTGGCGCTTCGCTTAATTCAAGGGTCTTAAATTTCACTTCACTCTCACCTTCGTTCTTAAGTATTTTGGGAATGAATATTATTCCTAAAATTACTATGACAATTATTGCGCAGATTAATATTTTCTTATTCACATAATACCCCCCTATTTGAATTCGATATATATACCTAGTGCGCTCAATATATATTATTCGATGATAATTCTATTTATGAATACTATGTAAAAAAACAAATCAGCGTTAATATTAACGCTGATTTGTTTTTTACTAATTATTTATTTTAGTTTTCGCCTTTATATGGATTTTCTATCTCACCATTTTTTAGACGCTCAATAGTTTTATTTACATAGTCTTTAGCTTCTTGAGTAGCTTGGTCTCCCCATTGCATATCAAGAACTCCATCAGCCCAACCTAAAGATCTTCCTTCTGGCTTAAGTTCTCCGGCTATTAGCTGTTCTACTGTTGCCTTAAATAGTCCTGGAGTATTATATGTAACACTTGAAATAACTGTATCTGGTGCTACTTCATTTTGTGGTGAAATATATCCAATAGCCTTAACCCCTTTTTGTTTTGCAGCATCTATTGAACCAAGTCCAACTTGGTTTGCACTACAGAATATAACGTCTGAACCAGCTTCCGCCATTGCTAATGCTGTCTCTTTACCTTTTTGAATATCTTCCCAAGAGTTAACATATGTTTTTGTTACTTTTATTGAAGAATCATACTCTTGTGCAGCAGCTTCAAATGCATCTAAAGTTCCTGCAATAACTGGGAATGGGAATGAACCTATTGCCCCCATTTGCTTAGTTTCAGTATACATAGCAGCTAATGCACCTGCAACGTATCCACCTTCCCACTCTCTAACTCCTATACCACCAACGTTTGGTTCTTGTCCTTCTTCGCTATTAATTACCATGTAAAAAGTGTCAGGATATTGAGGAGCTACCTTTATAGCAGCATCATAGAACTGTGTACCATGAGCAAATACTAAATCATAACCTTTTTCACCGTAATCTGTAAATACAGCTTCGAAGTCAGCCTGTTGTACACTTTCAAGATATTCCATTTTAATTCCAAGATCCTTTTCTACTAACTGTAATCCTTCATAGGCAGTAGCATTCCATCCTTGGTCATTTATTGGTCCTGGTAATACTAGCACAATTTTATAATCTTTTTTACCATCAGCATTAGTGGCAGAATCATTAGTATTAGCAGTGTTAGCAGAATCGCCAGTGTTACCTGTATCTGTTGAACATCCTGCAAGTATAGAAACTAAAAGAACAGCAATTAAAAGAAATGCAAAATATTTTTTCTTATTAAACATCTTAATTCCTCCTTTAAATTTAATAATTATTTTCTATCTAATGCGACCTAATTTGAGGAAATATCACCTCCTTAATAAATTTTTATGTGAAATTTATTTTTCATATGGTTTTCCTAACGCTCTTGGAGAAACTGTCTTTCCAACGATACCAGTGACAGCTATTACAGTAAGCAAGTATGGAAACATTAATAAAAACTGATATGGAATTGCTATTCCAGCAGTTTGTAGTCTTATTTGTAGAGCATCTGCGACTCCAAATATTATTGATGCCATTAAAACCCCCTTGGGATTCCACTTTCCAAATATAACTGCTGCGACAGCTATAAATCCTCTCCCAGACACCATATTGTCAACAAACATATTGAATTGTCCAAGTGATAAAAAGCTTCCTCCCAGACCAGCTAGAGCTCCACTTATTAGGACACATATGGTTCTAACTTTATTCACAGGTATACCAACTGTATCTGCTGCCATAGGATGTTCTCCTACTGTTCTTATACTAAGTCCCCATGAGGTTCTATATAATACAAAAGATGATAATGGCACAAGTAAAAATGCTATATACACAAGTATGGTTTGACTAAAAAATATTTCACCTATAATTGGTATATTTGAAAGTATTGGTATATTTATTGGCTCAAATGCTTTTACAGTAATAGGTGTAGTAGTTATACCAAATAACGCTCTATAAAAAAAGCTTGTAAGACCAACAGCTAAAAGATTTATTGCAACACCACTTACTATCTGGTTTATTTTAATTTTCACTGTTGTAAGTGCAAATAAGGCTCCCATTAGTAGTCCACTTAATACTGCAACTAATGCTCCTATCCATTGACTTCCAGAAAAATATGAGCCTACTACCCCTGCAAATGCTCCTACAAGCATCATGCCTTCCAAACCTATATTGTTAACACCAGATCTTTCCGAATACATTCCACCTAGTGCCGCAAACAGTATTGGGACTGAAAGTCTAAGGGAAGCAGATAAAAGTGCTGTAAGAAACGCAATATTAAAAATATTGTCCATCCTATTCTAGCCCCCTTTCTTTACGCTTAAGCATGACCATAATCTTTGGTTTAAGCATATTTCCTGCCAGTACAAGTATAATAATAAGCGCCTGGATTATATTTACAATATTTGCTGGGACTCCTACTCCTCTTTGCATTGCATTAGCTCCTGTTTTAAGCATTCCTAAAAGTAATGATGCAATGAAAACACCTAATGGATTTGCACTACCTAATAATGCAGCTGCTATCCCATCGAAGCCTACGTCTCTTGAAAAGTTATCAAGAAGCCTATGGTGGATACCACCAATTTCAGTAAAGCCAGCAACTCCTGCTAAAGCACCACTTATGGCTAGGGAAATAATAATATTCTTTTTAATATCTATACCTGAATACTCTGCGCCATCAGGGTTAAATCCTACTGCCCTAAGTCTAAACCCAAATGGGGTTTTCCATAAGATAAGATAAACAACAAATGCTAACAAAGCTGCTATAATAAATCCTATATGAAGTCGTGTTTTCGGTATTATGTATGGTAGAAAGGCATTCTCTCCAATTAAATCAGTTTGTGGGTAAAATCCACTAGCCTCTCTTAAAGGTCTGTCTACTACATAGCTAACAAGATATAGTGCCACATAGTTAAACATAATAGTTACTATAATTTCACTAGAGCCAAAGACTCCCTTTAATATACCAGGAATAATCCCCCAAACCGCTCCTGCCAATATAGCCGCTATTAAACAAAGAGGTATTGTAATAAATGGACTGAGATGTCCTGTTTTTAGCCCAACAAACACTGCTGCTATCGCTCCAACGAACATTTGTCCTTCTCCACCTATGTTGAATAACCCTGTTCTAAATGCAAATGTAAATGCAAGACCAGTTAATATTATAGGTGTAGCTTTCACAAAGATTTCCGCAAGATTATAAAAGCTTGAAAAATTTGCAAAGATTAAATACTTATAAGCCTCTAAAGGATTAACTTTAATAAATAATAAGAGTATACTTCCAAGTAATAATGCTAATAATACGGCCACTATAGGAATTGTAACGGAAAGAAGCTTGTCTCTGTTTATTGCTATTTTTGAGGCCTTTTTTTCTAAAGAGTCTTCAACTACTTTATTCACTATTTTCTTCCCCCTTACTAAACAAAATATAATAATTGCTACAGTGATTGCATGGCTTTCTCTTTAGGTATACCTGCCATCATTAAACCTATTGTACTTTCTTCAAATTCACTTTGATCAATTTCTCCAATAATACTCCCCTTGTAAATAACAGCTATTCTATCAGACAAAGAATTAATCTCAGAAAGTTCTGTTGATATCAATAACACAGCTGTTCCCTGTTCCTTTGCTTTCAAAATTTGTTTATGTATGAACTCTATTGCTCCTATATCTACTCCCCTTGTAGGCTGTACAGCTATTAATAGTTTTGGAAGTTTGTCAACTTCTCTGGCTACTACTACTTTCTGCTGGTTTCCACCTGAAAGCTTTCTAGCTTCATCATTTTTACTTTGAGTTTTTATTGAATACTTTTCTATCATTTTTTCAGCATGATTGTTAATCACGTTAAAATCAAAGAAGACTTTTTTTCTAAAAGGCTGCTTGCAATAATCCTTTAGTATTAAGTTTTCGCTAACAGAAAAATCTAATACTAAGCCTCTTTTATGTCTATCCTCAGGTATATAGCCTACTCCCATATTTATTATTTCAGAAATAGATTTGTGTGTGATTTCTTCGTTTCCTAAGAAAACGTTTCCCGAAGTTGCATGAACTAACCCTGCAATTACCTCTGCAAGTTCTTTTTGACCATTACCATCAACTCCAGCTATTCCTAATATTTCTCCAGCGCAAAGGTTTAAGTTAATATTGCTTAGAAGTTTGGCTCCTTTGTCTTCTTCATAAGACACATCTTTTAATTCTAAAACCATATCTCCTTTGCAGCATGTATTGTCTTTACAAGCTGGTGAAAGTTCTCTACCTATCATAGCTTTTGTTAACTCAAGCTCGTTTGTGTCTTTTATATCTATTCTTCCTGTAACTCTTCCGTCTCTCAGTACAGTTACTTTGTCACAGACTGCCATTACTTCATTTAACTTGTGAGTAATGAGTATTATTGACATGCCTCCATCTGACATTTTCCTCAGAGTAGTAAATAACTCTTCAGTTTCTTGAGGAGTAAGTACCGCAGTAGGTTCGTCCATAATTAGAAGCTTTGCTCCCCTATAAAGAGCCTTAACAATCTCAACTCTCTGCTGTTCTCCTACTGACAGTTCAGATACTTTTGAATGAAGAGATATTTTCATCCCATACCTATTTGCAATATCAAGTATCTCTTTCTCAAGTTTGGCTTCATCTATTATGAATCCTTTTTCTTTGCCCATGCCCATGATAACGTTTTCCAAAACAGTATGAACTGGTACTAACATAAAATGTTGATGAATCATTCCTATACCAACATCTATGGCATCTTTTGAGGAGTTTAAATTAAGTTTTTTTCCTTCAAAAAATATTTCACCTTTTTCAGGCTTGTATAATCCGTATAGTACATTCATCAATGTAGATTTTCCTGCTCCATTTTCCCCTAAGAGAGAATGGATTTCGCCTTTCTGAACCTCAAGGTTAACATCTTCATTAGCTGCAAAAGTCCCAAAGTATTTCGAAATTGAGACCATCTTCAAAATTGGCTCCATTATATCCCTCCTATCTTGTTTGCTTGTAATTTTGCTTTGTTCATGGCATAATTTCATTGTTTATTTCATAATTCTTTAAAAATTCTAAAAACTCCTTTGTAATATTACTATAAATAGGGGTTCTAAAAAATATGAAAAAATTTAAGGTTTTTGTAATCTTCTCACATTGCTTTTTGTTAATATTTTAACATATTTTCGTTTAGAGTTCTACTCTTTAGATAAATAAAAAACCAGCATAGTTAAATGCTGATTTTTTATTTATGAAAAATGACTCTTATCTTCTTCCAATAGCTCTTCTTGCAGCTTCTGCAATATTTTCTGATGTCAATCCATATTTTTTAAGTAGTTCATCACCATTTCCTGATTCACCAAAGGAATCTTTTACCCCTACTCTTTCCATAACTGTTGGATAGCTTTCTGCTAGCACTTCTGCTACAGTACTACCTAGTCCGCCAATGATATTATGTTCTTCAGCAGTTACTATCGCTCTTGTTTCTCTAGCTGCTTCTATGATTATATCCTTGTCTATAGGTTTTATAGTGTGAATATCTATTACTCTAGCTTCTAATCCTTCTTTTTTGAGAACTTCAGCTGCTTCAAGTGCTAGGGATACCATTATTCCAGTAGCTATTATAGTTACATCTGCTCCATCTCTTATTTTTATTCCTTTGCCTATTTCAAATTCATAATTTCCTTCATCGAAAATAACAGGTACCTTACTTCTTCCTAATCTTATATATACAGGTCCTTTATACTCTGCTGCTTTCATAATTGCAGCTTTTGTCTCTACTCCATCTGCAGGGTTTATAACTACCATATTAGGGATAGTTCTCATTATACTAATATCCTCAAGGGCTTGGTGAGAGGCTCCATCCTCTCCAACTGTTAGTCCTGCATGAGTAGCAGCTATTTTAACATTTAATTTTGGATAAGCAACAGAGTTTCTAATTATTTCAAATGCTCTTCCAGCTGCAAACATTGCAAAGGAGCTTGCAAAAGGTATTTTACCAGTAGTAGCTAAACCAGCTGCTGTGGCAATTAAATTTTGCTCTGCTATACCTACATTAAAGAATCTTTCAGGAAATTCTTTGGCAAAAACACCTGTTTTTGTTGAGCCTGAAAGGTCAGCATCTAAAACTACTACGTCTTTATTTAGTTTACCTATTTCTTTTAATGCTTCACCATATGCATCTCTTGTAGCCATCATTGTAGTCATTATAGTTCACCTCCAAGCTCAGTAAATGCCTTTTGGGCTTGCTCTACATTTGGTGCAGTTCCATGCCAACTAGCTTGATTTTCCATAAATGAAATACCCTTGCCTTTAACTGTTCTTGCAATAATTAAAGTAGGTTTATCTTTTACTTGCTTACTCTTTTCTAATGCATCAAATATTTGGTCAAAATCATGACCATCTATTTTTAATACATTCCAACCAAAAGCTTCGAATTTCTTATCTATTGGCTCAACATTCATAACATCTTTATTAAATCCGTCAATTTGCAATCCATTATGATCTATAAATACTGTAAGGTTATCAAGTTTATAATGGGCAGCAAGCATTGCAGCTTCCCATATAATCCCTTCCTGTATCTCACCATCGCCAACTAATGCATAAACTCTATAGTCCTTGTTATCAAGCTTAGCTGATAGTGCCATACCATTGGCTACTGCAAGTCCCTGCCCAAGTGAACCCGTGGACATATCTACTCCTGGTATACCCTTCATATCTGGATGGCCTTGCAACATGGAGTTGATTTTTCTAAACTTTGATAATTCTTCTTTTGGGAAAAATCCTCTTTCTGCAAGAGTTGCATATAATACAGGAGTTGCATGCCCCTTTGATAGGACAAACCTATCTCTGTCATCCCATTTAGGATTTTTAGGATCTATCTTCATTTCTTTGAAATACAATGCAGTCAATATTTCACATGCTGATAATGATCCACCTGGATGACCTGATTTAGCTTCATGAGTCATCCTAATAATTTCTTTTCTAAGTGTATTTGCTGTTTCTTTAAAATCTTTCACTGTAAACCTCCTATTCTATTTTCATTTCTTTAAAGCCTTCTCCTAATACTTCATGCATATCTGTAATCATAATGAAAGCCTTTTTGTCAACTTGACTTACTATTTCTTTTACTTTTGCCATCTGTGCCCTATTTACGACACATAAAAGAACATCTTTGTCAAGGCCTGAATATAAGCCTTTCCCTTTTAATATAGTTACTCCTCTATCAAGTTGCTCTAGTATGGTTCTTCCAATTTTCTCTGGCTCATTAGATATTATAAAAAATGCTTTGGCATAGCTAAAGCCTTCAAGAATTATATCAATAACTCTTACTAATATGTATAAAGCAATAACAGAATATAATGGTGTATCTATTCTTCTATTTACAAGACCTGCACCTATTACAACCATAATATCAACTATCATCATATGTGTTGCCGTGCTTAGTCCTGGAAAAAACCTATTCAAAATTGCCCCAGCTAAATCTGTTCCTCCTGTTGTTCCACCAGATTTAAACACTATACCTAATCCTAAACCAAGTATAACACCTCCAAAAACCGAAGCCAAGAGCAAATCCTGTGTAGCATTTGTTTCCGGAATCAGCCATAGAAAAAAAGAAAGTATGAAAGTTCCAAATAGTGTTTTAGCACCAAATGACTTACCCAAAATCATGACTCCAGCTATAAACAAGGGTATATTCACTACTAGATTTGTAGCCCAAACAGTAATAAATCCATTGGTTATTTTCTGAAGAACTATTCCAAGCCCTGTTACTCCTCCAGGTGCTATAGTATTAGGCTCTAAAAAAATATTTATAGATATTGCCATTATAAATGTACCAACAGTAACTCCAATGTATTCAATCAAATGCCTATACCAATATTTTTTAAGTCTATCCACCTTTTTCCTCCTCTTGAAATTCAGTACATTATTTAACAACTTCATCTTTAGAAAAAAGTACTATTAATGCAAATAAAGGCAATACAATTTGTCTTTTTATTCTTCTAGGGTCCTTTAAAAGTCTATATAACCATTCGAGACCAAGTCTCTGATATATCTCTGGCGCTCTTTTAACAGTCCCTGCTAAAATGTCAACTGTTCCACCATTTCCTATGATGACTTTGCATTTTAATTTTTCTTTGTTCTCATCTATCCATTTTTCCTGTTTTGGTGCACCAAACCCAACAAAAACTATATCTGGACTTGATGCATTTATTTCATTGATTACCTGTATTTCTTCTTCATGTCCTTTATACCCTGTATGGGTTCCTTTAAAATATCCATGATGATATCCTGCAACATTTATGTTTGGATATTCTTTTCTTATATTTTCACAAGCCATACTAGCCACACCTGGTTTTCCACCAACTAGAAAAATACTATACTTTTTTTCATTAGCTATATGAAGTATTTTCATGGATAAATCAAATCCAGTAACTCTTTCTGGAAGAGTCTTTCTCTTTATTTTAGATGCATAAACTAATCCTATTCCGTCTGGAATAATTAAATCTCCTCTATTCAACAGCTCCCTCAATTCACTATCTTTTCTTGCTTCCATAACTATCTCGGTATTAGGAGTATATATTGTATTTATAGTTTTACTATTTAAAAAAGATTTTACTCTCTCTTCTGCATCCTTTAATGTAAGTTTATCAATATTAACACCTAAAATATTTATCTTACCATTCATATTTTCACCTGCTTCTAAGAATCTCTATAGCCATTTTAACATTATCAAGTGCTTTTTCTCTAAATTCTTCTTTTTTATCATTTAAAGAACTTTTGATTCTTTCTTTATTTTTCCAAACTTGTTCAATTAAAGAGCATAGTTCTACAAGCTCCATTTTTTCAGCATCACATTTTGCATCTATATCAAGCATCTCCAATAGTCCATCTACCTTTGGGTCATATACAAGTCCTATGACAGGAACTGCCTGTGTAGCTGCGTATATTAAAGAATGAAGTCTCATTGCTACTATTAATTCAAGTCTTTTTATTATGCCCATTATATCTTCTACACCGTATTTATTTCTTATTACATAGCAATTAGGGCTATTTGATTTATGCGCTATTTCTACACTTATTTCTAAATCCTCTGGATAGTGCATAGGAATAAGTACAGTTCTAACATCATAGCTGCTATCTATATACTGAATTGCCTTGGCCACAACATCAACAAGATTTTTTGAGTTTTTCCATTTTCTCACGGAGATTCCTATTAAGGGTTTGTCTAGTGGTATTCCTTCTTCTTCAAATATTTTATCAACCTGGCTCCGACTAGAAGGCTCAAGAGTAAAAACAGGATCAGATGTTACTAACATTTTCACCCGAACTCCTATTTCCTCTAAAGTCATTTTAGAATTAGAATCTCTTAATGTTATAAGGTCTACCTTGTTCAGTACTTTTTTTGTAAGAGTTCTATTTATTTTTTTATTTATGGGACCTATTCCATTAGCATATACTACAACAGCTTTGTTGAGCATTTTAGCAATATTAATAAGAGCAAGATAATAGAGTATAGACCTAGTACTAGTAACATCCTGTAATAGGCTTCCTCCTCCACTTATTAGCATGTCAGAAGAACTTATACCTTTGAAAACTTGGAAAATATTTAAGCGTTTATAAGCCTTAATTCCATAAACCGCCTCTGTACTCTTAGGATTATTTGAAAATGCAGAAATTTCTATTTTGCTGTCTGTTTCCCTTAAATCCTTTACTATTGCTTTAAGTATTGCATCATCGCCACTGTTATCGAAACCATAATAGCCAGATATTATAACTGATTTCCCCATATTTTTAACTCCTTCAATACAGTTTTATGAAACCTTAGTCATGATTTTACTATTCTATAATGTTTAATCTCTTGTACTCCAGTTTAAAGCCTACCATCCCAATTGACAATAAAATCCAAAGCATAACAATAATTTTGTTGTCAAAGAAAATATATTCAACAAGTCCATGCAACAATAATCCTGATATAGATGAAAGCACAGCAATCGCAATTGTTTTAGCTCTTTTATCGATTCCTTTTACAAAGGTAATAAGATTGCATCTAATATTGTTAAAAATAAATAAGAAAAATCCTATAAAACCAAATATACCTGTCTCTACAAACATTTGAAGATAAATATTATGTGTATGAACCGCCATTATTCCAAGTCTCATATATTGAGGATATATAGCTTTAAATGCCATTGGTCCTAACCCTACTCCTGTAATCCAAAAATCTCTAATCATATCAAATGCTGCCATCCATAGTGGAAATCTATAAGCAGTAGAGGTATCTTGTGTATTACCAATAGTAGCTATTCTAGTCATAACAACTTCTGGTGAAACAATAAGTAGTGCTATTCCTGCTACTAGATACAAAAATATTAATCTTCTGTCTACAAAAATCGCATATATTATCATGGCAAAGGCTATCCCGATCCATCCTCCCCTTGAAAATGTAAGTAAGAGACATAGAAATTGAATTCCTACTGCAAGTAAGTAAAATAACATATTAATCTTCTTTTTAGATGTCCAAAAAAGAGCAAATGTTAGTGGAATTACCATCAGTAAATATTCTGCTAATATATTCGGATTATCTAATGTTGAATAAACTCTAGTTCTTAAATCTGGGTTTAACTCTTTGTCCACCCAGCTCTCTTTTACTGCTGCTCCTACTCTGTACTGATATAATCCATAGAAGGATACTAGTAAAGAAGCAATTATAATTGCTAATATAAGATAATATAACTTCTTTTTTGAATCTATTAAATTCACGATTAAAAATAACATAGCAAAAGAAATTAAATACACTACAAGCTTTTGAAGACTTTCACCTTTAGTAAATGAGGTGAAAGCTGAAAATATCAAAGGAATAATAAAGAAAACTACAGAATAGCCAAAGGGAATCTTCTTTAATTTAAATTCCTTGTCCATAATAAGCTTGATAACAAACGAAAAGACTGTTAGCACAAAAAGTAAAAGAGTATATTTTAATGATACTAAAGGTACTACCAGCGCCATTAAATATATGCCATACTCAGGATATAAAAGGATAACTGTTACTGCAGTTAATCCTCCAATAGCTATTATGGCACTTTTAAATGGTAATATGAAGAAGGCTAAACCTATTATTATCCCTATCAATAAACCTAATAATCTTATGTTATTCTTTTTTTCAGTTAATTCCATAGGTTTCATCTCCTATCTATATTTAAACTGTTAACTGTAATAATCAAAAAAATTTCTAACTATTGCTGCAAATCTGCTTTCAGATAGTAATGCTTTTACATCTATATTAATGAAACCTAAAAGTCCTAAAACAAAAGAAGCAAACACAAATACTGTTACTCTTAATATTCCGACTCTTCCAGTTATAAAGCTTAATACTGTATATGTTAAAATGCCTGTTCCCAAAGCTACGCATAAAAACTGGAGTAAGTTTCCTTTTATTGTATTGCATACATAATAGGATGCATTAAATATTGCGCTTTCTTTAATAGATTTACTGAAAAGTTTATTTGAAAAGTTTAACATTTTTCTTAAAATACCCAAAAACGATTCAATAAGTTTATTTACTAAACTCTCTGAATACATTTCAGTCTTGTAATCAGTAATAGTAGATACTAGGATACTATTTTGAAGACTTCTAGATAAAAAAACTCCTAACTTATTTTTCACTGATGCAATAAAGCTAGTACTCCACTTTTCTTGAAATTTGTTCCAAACATTTTGAATTGCTGGAACTATAATTCCATTTCTCATATTATCATTCCCTTTTTCCTATTTCTAAAATATATGACTCTAAAGCATATGTTTTTGTTCTTAAAACTAGTTTATTTCCAATCCTAAGCTCCTTATTTCCTGACACTATAGCATTTTCATTTACAATTGCATTTGCATCAATATTTATATAATAATCATATCTTTCTGGTATTTCTGCTAGCTTAACTTCTCCATCTACAGTTTCAACTTCAACAATGGCTGGTTTTATATCAATAGATTTTATTTCTCCCAATATTATTCCAGTATCATATTCCTTTAAAATGTCTCCAACCTTTATTTTGTCAATGCTAGTTTCCTCTCTTTCTCTAACTATTACTTTAATATCTACTGGTTGTGGTTTAATAAACGCTGTTGTATTAACTGATTTAAGTTTATAAAACCCAGCTAATCCTAAAACCATTATCATCAGAACTATACCCAAATCTAGGATATTTATTTTGCTAAATAGTTTCCCTTTATCATCTATAATTTTCATTGGTCTCCCTCCAATATTATTCGGCTAATTGAAAATCTACAACTTTAGTTTTTATTGCGTTTTTTGTACTCTTTAGCTCTATTGTCCCTTCTATTCTAACATCTCTTCCACCAAGTCTAATATAGTCTTCTGTCACAACTGCATCTCCTTCTAATGTAATAAAAACAGAATATCTATTTGGAACTGTAGCTTTTACAACTCTTCCATCGCCAGTTTCAACCATTTCATATGTTTCGGTAACCTTTTTATCTATTGCCTTTCCAAACACTTGATTCGTATCTTTATCTTTAAATACATCTCCTACATTTATTCCATTAACTGTTTCCATTAGAACCTTGTCCACTCTCACTATAACTTTTATAGGCACTCTATCAGCTGTAATTGCATTAGGCTTTCTAAAGTAAGAAAATGCTCCAAAAACTAGACCTATAATAACAATTATAATGACTATATCTATCCAGTTGAATTTATTTTTCAACTTATTTCACCTGCCTATCTAAGATTTGTTTATATATTGAAATATGCTTATTTGCCATGCTTTCTGCAGAATAATTTTTTTTAACTGAATTATATAGATTTTCTCCCAGTTTTCTTCTTAAATCAGCATCATCAATAAGCTTAATAAGCTGAGCTGCCAGTTTTTCATGATCTCCATCTTCAAAAAGAAATCCAGTTTTCCCTTCTATTACTATGTCTCCTATTCCACCTACATTTGAAGCTACGATTGTCTTTCTAAAAGCTCCACCTTCCATTATAACATATGGAAAGCTCTCACTATGTGATGTTACTGTGTTTACATCTATAGCATTAAAAAAGCTACTTGGCTCATTTACAAAGCCTAAAAAGCAAACATTCTTTTCTATTCCAAGTTCTTTTGCAAGCTCTTTTAGCATAGGAGCCTCTGTGCCGTCTCCACCAATAAGGAACTTGACATTTTGCCTCTGATCAAGTACTTTTTTAGCCCCTCTTATAAGCACATCTACTCCTTTAACTGGATGTAATCTAGCCAAGGTACCTATTAATATTGTATCCTTATCTGAAGTTATATTATACCTTTTAAAAAATTCTACTGGGTTAGTTAACTCTTTCATAAGATTCATTTCAATTCCATTATACACAGTAAAAATTTTATCAGAGTCAAAGCCTCTATCAATGAGCATCTTTCTGAAGCTATCAGAAACCCCAATATAATAGTCAATGAACTTAAGTGCTAATGTATTTATTTTTGTGTAAACTAAATCCTTATAGCGATTATCCTGGAAATCTAGTTTGTAATCACTATGTACAGTCGTTACTGAAGGGATTTTATAGAAAAGTTTCAATAAAAACGCCATAAAGTTTGCCCTAGCTCCATGACAATGAACTATATCATATTTACCTTTCTTTATTTCTGATAACAGCCTTTTTACCACAGATAAATCATATCTCTTCTTTTGTTCAAACACTTCTATGTTTATTCCTCTTTCCTTTGCTTCATAATAAAAATCCTCTTTCATAAAACATATTATTTTTACATCTATTTTCTTTTGAAGCTCTGACAAAAGGCTTAAAACATGGGTTTTTGCCCCTCCAGTGTCTCCACCACTTATTAAATGTAGTATTTTCATATAAAAAACCTATCACAGTTGACAGGCTCCGACCTCCTTCAATTTTTATGGTAAATATTTGTCCTATAAGCTTTTGTATAGATTGTAAGTCCCATTAATCATCTTGTTTAATGAAAAGTTCTCTTCGATTAGGATTCTAGAATTCTTTTTCATTTCTTCATAATCCTGCTTATTATTATATAGGTCGAAAACAGCCTTAGCAAACCTTTTTTCATCACCATAATGTGCCATCACTCCACATTTTCCTTTATTAATGACTTCTGGAACTCCACCAACTTCAGTAGCTACCACAGGTACCTCACAAGCTAAAGCCTCCATTATAGAAAAAGAAATTGCCTCGTTTTCTGATGGTGAAATATAAACATCACTTTCAGTCAAAATGTTTGGAATATCCTCTCTGTATCCTGAGAATATAACATTATCAGTTAAATCCAAATCTTTTACTTTTCTTTTTATTTTATTCATTTCTTCTCCATCGCCAACTAGTAAGGATTTAAATTTAATATTATAATTTTTCTTAAGTTCGTTCAAAACATTTATTAAAAAATCATGACCTTTAATCTTTTGAAATCTAGATACAGTAGTCAATAGTATATCATCTTTTTCAATCTCTAGCTCTTTTCTTATAGTACTATTTTTAACTGGTTTGAAGTAATCTGTATCTACTCCATTTAGTACTGTAACCAGCTTTTTTTCACTTATACCTTCCTTTAATAAAGAATTCTTTACAGCCTCAGATACACATATAATAGCATTGGTCCCTTTGCTAAAAAATCTGTTCATTCTTCTTAATAAACTTCTTTTCTCATCATATATCAGATGCATAGTCCAAATGACTTTTATATTAGGATTAAAAATCTTGGACAGCACTGCTATAAAGCTTTCTCTTAGAAAATGTGCTTGGATAATATTTATATCATTTTTTCTGCAAAATTTTGCTATTCTAAAAGCAGCTTTTATATCTAGAATGTTTTTCATTTCTATAATTGCTACATTTCCACATACTTTTTCTATCTTATCATGATTAGTTCCTTTGTGATCACATACAACAAAAAAGTTAACATCTTTTCCTTTCATTCGCTCAATAGTATTAATTATATATGTTTCTGCTCCACCTCTTTCGAAGCTAAAAACAAGGTGCAAAATATTCAAAAAAAACTCTCCCTTCAAAAGGTCTTTGATTAAATAATAATATATATTATTATAACAAAAAGGCTGCAAAATTGCAGCCTTTGTTTACTCCTTCTTCAACTTATTTATTATCTAACTTCATAATAACCTCTTACCATAAATATTGCATAGTTTTCTACATATGCCCCTCTCCCATCATCTCTTGGTATTACGATTAGATGGTTTGGTGAAATAAATTCGTTACTGATTAAGTCTTTTCCTCCAGTCAAATCTGATAACCCTCCGAGTTGTGATACTATAGCTTTAGCTGAACCACCTCTTAAAATAATTTCTGTTCCTGCACCGCATATAAGCTTTTGTCCGTTTTTAAGCTCAACAATTTCAAGCCCACCACCTGAAGAATTCATAGCCAACTGACTTAACTGCTTCTTTATTTCTTTATTTTCTTCTGTAAGCTTTTCAATTTCTGCATTATTAGCACTTCCACCACCAAGCTTTTCTTCTATGTAATACTTTAACTGTTCAATTCTCTTCTCCACATAACTAAAAGTAACTAAAGGGTCTTCTGAACCACCAGGTTGTCCAAAGCTAATATTGGAAGCATCAAATACTATGACTGTCACTAAAAGTGTTAAAATAATAAAAACATAATGTTTCTTAATTTTTTGCCACATTTATATCCCTCCATTATAATAACAATGTTTTATTTCTACTATAATTCGACCTAAAATTTAATTATCCTGTATTTTTCGAAATATTTTTTGATTTCCTGGGAAATACGTCAAAAAAAGAGCTAATAATTAATAGCTCTTTCAAAATCATGCAATATTTATATTCTCTCTATCTATTTATGTACAATAAAATTAGTTACACTATATCTAATATGTGTACTAATAATCCGCTAGACCAATACTTATTTTTAAACATTCGTCAACCTTAGCCATCATATCATCGTCAAAATGGCCAATTTTTTCCCTTAGCCTTTTCTTATCTATGGTTCGTATCTGCTCCAAAAGGACAACTGAATCCTTTGGCAGCCCATATTCTGGAGCACTTATTTCTACATGTGTTGGGAGCTTGGCTTTATTTATTTGTGATGTAATAGCAGAAATTATTACAGTAGGACTATATTTGTTTCCTACATCATTTTGTATTACTAATACTGGCCTAACTCCGCCTTGCTCGGAACCAATGACAGGACTTAGGTCAGCATAAAGTATATCTCCCCTTTTCACTATCACCATTCTTCACGTCCTGTCAGTCTGTTTTCATATTTTACGAGCTCATTATAATCCTCTTCTAACCCCATTTCAGCAAAATACAAATTAATTTGACTCATCTCTCTATATCCATTCTTCATTGATTCATTAATTTGAATTCTTTTTCGTTCTCTTAAATAGAGCCTCATGGCCTCCCTAATAAATTCACTTCTGTTTTTACTTTCAATTGACACAATATTGTCTACTTCTTCTAGTAAACTATTAGGTAAGCTTATCATAATTCTTTTTGTTTCGGCCATTTTAGCACCCCCGGATTATCTAATGAAATAATTATAACACATATTATATAATTATATAATATCATGTTCATTAGTATGTTATGGTATATTTTGCTTCCTAAATATAGTATATTCTATTGTTTCACAGTATATACTTGAATATATACCAACTTTATATACTTCATATAGCTCATGATGACACTACAAGAATGTCATACTAATCACTAGCAAAATTTCACTATGTCCAAGATGATAAAAATTCTTTTAGAATAATATTATTTACACAATATAATCTCTTATATATACTATCTCACTATTTTTCATATATACTCTCGGGACTCTTCTGCTAACCATACATACAATTTCATAGTTTATTGTTCCTAGTGTTTTGGCAATATCATCTACACTAGGTTTATTCATTAATCCATCACCAAAGATTATTGCCTCGTCCCCTACTTTTACATCTTCAAGACTTGAGATGTCTGCCATACATTGATCCATACATATATTACCTACTACAGGAACTGTTTTACCCTTTAAGCTTACTTCAGCCTTGCTATTTAAAAGTCTAGTGAATCCATCTGCATATCCGATAGGCAATGTTGCTACCTTAGTAGCTTTGCTTGTAATAAAGTTGTGTCCATAGCTTATTCCTTCACCTGAGTTTACAACTTTAACATTTGAAACAACTGCTTTCAAAGTCATCACTGGTTTTAGATTAACTTTTTCTTTTTTTACAAAGTCAGATGGATACAAACCATATAACATTATCCCCGCTCTTACCATGTCTAAATAGTATTCTGGCAAATCGATTATTGCTGCACTATTAGCAATATGTTTTATAGGTATTTCAATTCCCTTTTTTCTCAACTCCTTTGCTACCCAAGTGAACTTTTCAAACTGTTTTATTGTACAATCTTTATTCACTTCATCTGCTTTTGCAAAGTGAGAAAACATTCCTTCGACGCATATATTAGACATTTTAAATATTTGAATTATTTTATCTATAGAAACTTCTTCAGGCAAAAATCCTAATCTTCCCATACCTGTATCAATTTTTAAGTGAATCTTAGCTATTTTACCTAGATTTTCTGCTGCTTGTGACAAAGCTTTAGCATCCTCAACATTGTAGATGGTTTGTGTTATATTATTTTCAACAATTAACCTGCTCTGTTGTTTTGGCGTATATCCAAGTATTAAAATATCCTCATTGATGCCAAATCTTCTTAGCTCAAGAGCCTCTGATAGTGTAGCAACAGCAAATCTATCGCTCCCATTATCTGAAAGAGTTTTAGCAATTGCTACTGATCCATGACCATAAGCATCTGCTTTAATTACTGAAGTAATTATGACTTTTTCACCTACAAGCCTTCTTACTTCTCTAATGTTATGAGCTAAATTATCTAGGTTTATTTCTGCCCATACTGGTCTATAATCCTTCAACGAATACAACACCATTACCCCCTTATAAGAACGCTTATCAATCAAAAAATACCTAAGTTCATAATATTCCTATCAGGGGCTTAAGTCAATACCACTATAATTTATGGATATAGTAAATACCTGTTTTAATATTGAAGTCCTCATCATTCACCTTTACATTAGTTTTAAATTCAGTATAAGTTACTTCGATAGATAATCCTCCATCTTTATCATATATTTTTAGTTTATGAGGATAATAGTTTTCGCTATCTATCCATAGTTTTTCTTTATTTCTATATTTATTATTACCAGGTATTTCTGCTTCTAAAACTAAATACCTTTTGCCATCTATATCATCAAAACTCATTTCAATATTTTCATTTGATAAAATATTTCTTAAGAAATATCCAACGAAAAGATTTTTGTCTAAGGATTGTTCAAAATCCTTAATTATAAATGATTCGTCTATTTGTTTATTATATAGCCAAGCTTGTTGTCCATTATATAAGACAATATTTCCTTTATTGTCTGAAGGTTCTAGAATTTCTATTACATACTTGTCTGGTTTTTTAAATACATGCTTTGACTTATAAGATTCAGCATCTTTGTTTCCCTTTACCATAACATCTGCAATACATCTATAAGTATCTATCTTATTGAAAAATTTCTGTGCTTCATAAAAAACATCCTCTTCTGAAGGCTTTGAACAGCCATAAGTATTAAAAATTAGTATCATTACTAAAAAAAAAGCTAACCAGTATTTCATAAAGCACTAAAACCTCCTAATCATTTATAGAATAAGACTTTATATATTTAATAGCATAAGGTATATTTTCTACTATATCTCCTGCAATAAGACCATATTCCCCTTTTTCCTTAGCTCCTATATCTCCAGCTAATCCATGTAAAAAAACTCCTGCAATGGCTGCATATAGAGGTGCTATTTTTTGCCCTATAAAGCTTGCAATCATTCCGCTTAAAACATCTCCACTTCCTGCAGTAGCCATTCCTGGGTTTCCAGTAGTATTAATATAAGTATTACCACTTGGACTAGAAATTACTGTATTAGCTCCTTTTAATACAGTGATTGCGTTGAATTTTCTAGCAGCATATCTGCAGTAATGCACCCTGTTTGATTGAATTTCTTCAACTGATACACCTAATAATCTTGATAATTCTGCTGGATGGGGAGTGATTACTGTTATGCCTTGTCTTAGAGATAAAGCCTCATTGTCCATTGAAATGCAATTTAAACCATCAGCATCTAAAACTATTGGCTTATTGGTAAAAAGCAAAATCTCTTTGACAATCTCTATCCTTTCCTTGCCTACTCCCATACCTGGCCCTAGGACTATACAATCCAACTTATCAATTGCTTTTTTAATATCATCAATAGAATTTCTATTGAAATATTTTTTATTATCACAGTTTATAGGATAATTCACTGATTCCGTAACTAAAATTTCAACTATATTATTTAATGGTTCAGGTACAAATGAATAAACTAATCCACTTCCACTTCTAAGACAAGCTTTTAGGGCTAAAGCAACAGCACCTGTCATTCCATTGCTACCTCCGATTATTCCTACCCTACCATATGTTCCCTTATGAGTGTCCTTTTTTCTTTTGGGGATAATACCACTTATCAGCTTCTTGTCAAGAATAAAGCAATCTTCTCCTGTGTAAGGTTTGTAAATAATTTCTTCTTGTAAACCATCAATATCTTTTTCTGCTACTGCAAAAGCTACTGCATCGTCCTTGCTATGACTTATTGAAATATGTATATTAGATATCTCCTTTTTCTCTGCAAGTTCCAATGCTTTGCCATGTAGCCTTATAGATGGTTTACCTGATGCTTCTAAGTAAATCTCGATATCAGTCCATTTAAAACCACTGATTCCGCTTCCTAAGGCTTTGCTTACTGCTTCTTTTGCAGCAAAGAGTCCAGATATAGTATTCATACTATTGTTTTTTGACTCAATATAGTTGATTTCATTTTTTGTAAATATTCTCTCTATAAATCTATTATTATTATTTATAGCTTTACGTATTCTTTCTATTTCTATTATATCTATTCCACTACCTTTAATCATTATTCCACACCACCATAAAACTAATAATAAGTAAAAATATTGTTCAACATCTCATTTTCTATTATTCAAAGTTATTCAAAAATATCTAAAATGCTTTTATTAAGATTTATTCCAAGCCATGCTGCCATCACCTTTACAAATTCAGCCAAAAAAAATATCACTGAAATCATAAAAATAATAACAAAAAAAAACTTTAGAATACTAGCAGTTTTCTCTTTAATCTTAAAATTTTTATAAAACAGACCTATAAATTTATTCAATAAAACAGATATAATATTAAAAAAGATTTCTAATATACCAATAATTAGAAGTATTAGCATAATAAATTTTATAGTCAATTTTAATCCTTCCTTTTCAAAGATATATTAGAATTATATCACAAAAGCTTACAAAAAATAGGCATAAAAAAAGAATGCTTTAAAGCATTCTTTAATCCAGTATGTCTTTGTCTAGCTTTTCCATTTCCTCACTACCTAATATCCCATGCAAAAAACTATATGTAGTATTTATTTTTTCCTCATAATCATTCTTTTTTTCAATTAACTCTCTTAATTTATTTCTCAAAAATTCTATTTCAGAATTAAAGGGCTCTATGCTGCTTTCCCAATCAGCTAGTTGCTTATATGCTAGCTTTACAGTGGCTTTAATTAAATTAAGGTTTGCCTCTCTTATATCCTTTGGAAGCATTTCTAGCTCAAATGTTAGATTGTCTATTTCATCATTTAATGAATATATTTCTTGTTGATACTGTCCTAACAATTCTGTTCCTTCAGTATAAGAATTATTATTATTTATTTCATCTGAAAGCATTATTATTTTAGTCATTACTTTTTTCTTTTCTCTGTCTTTGTCCTTAAGCTGTTTCTCTGTTAAATGTTGTTTTTCAAGAAGCTCCTCTAGCTCTTTTCTAGCATTATTAATTAGCCTGTCTCCTGTATCTCCAAACAGTTTTAGCCATGTAGCATCTTTAATTAGAATAGGGATTCTATTTTTAGCAATTATAGTTTCTTCTATGTCAATTTCTGGACCTTTTAAAAACATATGCAACCCCTCCTAGTATAATACTACTAGAAAAAAAGCTATAATCATATAAGCTGTTATTACTAATTTAGACAATGATTGTTGTGTTCTACTATTATACCATTTTTATATAAATAAAAATACATGCTATGAACAATAGTCTATTATTCATAGCATATACTTAAGTGTAGTTAATATGCTCTTAAATATCGTTCTATCTCCCATTTATGAACCTTAGCCACATATTCTTCCCACTCTCCTAGTTTGGCAGAAATAAATTTATTAGTTACATGATTTCCTAGTGCTTCTTTGACTACCTCATTTTTAGACAATTCAGCTATTGCTTCATATAAGCTCTTAGGTAAAGCTTCAATATGATTTTCTTGTCTTTCCTCTAAGCACATTTTATATATATTTTTGTTTACAGGTTCAGGTGGTGAAATTCTATTTTCTATTCCATCAAGTCCAGCAGTTAAAGCTGTAGCAAGTGCTAAATATGGATTACATGATGGATCTGGATTCCTCAGCTCGACTCTTGTGCTTAAGCCTCTTTTAGCAGGTATTCTAATAAGGGGGCTTCTATTTTTTTCTGACCAAGCTATGTTTACTGGAGCTTCAAACCCACTTACTAGTCTTTTATATGAGTTTATCAAAGGATTTGTAATAGCTGTAAAGCCCTTCACATTTTTCAATAATCCTCCTATAAAATACATTGTCTCATCGCTAAGGCCATTTTCCTTGTTTTCATCAAAGAATATATTCTTTTCATTATTGAATAAGGACATATTAAGATGCATTCCAGACCCTGCAATACCTTCTACTGGCTTGGGCATAAAACTAGCAAATAATCCAAAGTCATCAGCTATTTTTTTTACAACATATCTAAAAGTCATAATATTATCTGCTGTAGTAAGTGCATCTGCATATTTGAAATCTATTTCATGCTGGCCTGGGCCACATTCGTGATGAGCAGCTTCAACCTCAAAACCAAAACCTTCTAACGCAATAGTTATAGCTTCTCTTACATCTTCACCTTTATCTAAAGGCGCCATATCAAAGTATCCTGCCTTGTCATTATTCTCTAATACAGGATTCCCTTTTTCATCTACATTAAACATATAAAACTCAGGCTCTGGTCCAACATGAAAGGTAAATCCCATGCTTTCAGCTTTCTCTAATGCTCTTTTAAGCACATATCTAGGGCATCCTTCAAAAGGCTCCCCGTTAGGCATATATACATCACAAATCATTCTAGCTGTTGTATATCCATTATGAGTTTGCCATGGTAAAATAATAAAGGTAGATAAGTCTGGATGAAGATACATATCAGATTCTTCTATACGCGCAAATCCATCGATTGATGAACCATCAAACATAACTTCATTGTTAATAATTTTATCAATCTGACTTACAGGTAGTGTAGTACTTTTTACAGAACCAAGTATATCTGCAATCTGTAATAGAATGAATCTAACATTTTTTTCTTTAATTAAGGCTTTAATAGACTTAATTTGTTCATCTCTTTTTGCTAATGCTTTTTTCATATGCAACTTCCCTTCCATAGAAAATAAAATCATATAATACATTATACATTATCCTTAATAAATATAAATACATTTTTTATATATTAGATAGTTTTACTTTAAAATTAGTATTGACTTCCCTCTAACTATTATGTTTCTAAACTCGCTATTTAAACTATAGTCAAATTATTATTTTAAAACTAAATTGAAGCATTTAACTAATATGCCATTTTTTAAATTCTAAAAAACGACAAAAACTATAAATATTCGAGGTTTTTTTCAAAAGCAATATTTACATTACAAGCAGATAGGATTATAATGCTAGTGGTAATAAAACGAAGGGAGTTTTTACATTGAAACCAAAACTGTGTACAACATTAAAAAAGTATTCGAAGCAAGAATTTTTCAAAGATTTAAGTGCAGGCGTCATCGTGGGTATCATTGCCATTCCTCTTTCCATAGCACTGAGTATAGCTTCGGGAGTTCCCATTGAAATGGGTCTCATCACAGCAATTGTGGCAGGATTTTTCGCCTCACTACTAGGAGGAAGTAGAGTTCAAATTGGAGGACCTACTGGAGCCTTTGTAGTCATTGTCTATGGCATTGTAGTTCAATACGGTATAGAAGGTCTAGTAGTAGCCACCATTATGGCTGGACTTATCATGATTTTACTAGGTATCCTCAAGCTAGGCACCATAATCCAATTTATTCCTTATCCTATTACCACAGGATTCACCACAGGAATTGCATTTATTATTTTTTCATCTCAATTGAAAGACTTTTTTGGACTGACCATGGCAGAAGTACCTTCAGAAATAGTACCTAAGTATGTGGCTTATTTTAACGCATTGGGCAGCATCAATTGGATCAACTTAGCCATAGGTGTTCTAGCCATTTTGATTATTTCATATTGGCCTAAAATCAATCAAAAAATACCAGGTTCACTGATTGCTATTATTTTAACTACTGTTATTGTCACCGTGTTTCAATTAGATATAGATACTATAGGTAGCCGATTTGGAGTATTGGGATCCCCTGTCCCACATTTTCAGTTACCTGTCTTAAACTTGGATATGGTGCAAAGCTTAATTCAACCAGCCATATCAATAGCATTGTTGGCAGCTATAGAATCTCTGTTGTCAGCAGTCGTAGCAGATGGCATGATTGGAGACAAGCATGATTCTAATATGGAACTTGTAGCCCAAGGTTTTGCAAATATTGCTTCAGGATTTTTAGGAGGCATCCCAGCTACAGGAGCTATAGCTAGAACTGCCGCAAATATAAAAAACGGCGGACGTACACCTATTGCTGGTATTGTCCACGCTTTGACAGTACTTGTGGCCATGGTAATATTCATGCCATTAGTTAAACTTATTCCAATGACTACATTAGCTGCTATTTTGATTGTTGTGGCTTATAATATGAGTGAAATTCACAGATTTGTAGGTTTGTTTAAATCAACTAAAAGCGACATAGCCATTTTGCTGATAACTTTCTTATTGACTGTATTCATGGATTTAGTTGTAGCTATTGAAGTAGGAATGGTATTGGCAGCACTTTTATTTATGAAGCGTATGGCAGATGTCACAGAAGTTGGCTCTATAGAAAAGATGCTCCATGAACGCTATTCAGAGTCTGAGCATATACGCAAGACATTGATGGATAAAGATGTTCTCTTCTATCAAATCAAAGGACCATTTTTCTTTGGGGCAGCAAGTAAATTTATTGATACTATAGATGAAATAAAGGTAAGACCTAGAACATTGGTGCTTAAAATGAAGGATGTATCAGTTATGGACGCTACTGGCTTTAATGCACTGAACACTATCCAAAAGAGATGCGAAAAGCATAATGTAAGGCTAGTCCTTACTAATGTACAAAAACAACCCTATGAATTAATGAAGAAAAATGGATTTTTTGAAAAAGTAGGCGAAAAGAATATTTTCGTGAATATTGATTTAGCTCTTAAGGAATTAACATCAAAAGCGTCATAAAAAATACCTCCAAGTAGATAGTCTTATTTTAATTAATTAGACTGTCTACTTTGGAAGTATCATATCACATCTAGACACCTTTTTTTCATTTATTTATCTATTATTATCACAGAAGCTATTTCCTTATCTACTGCTACTTGAGTGTAGCCTACTTGAAATACATAAGATGGAAATGTTTGAATCATTTTAAGATTCATGCCAGGCATTATTCCCATAGCCATTAGTTTTCTTAGTATGTTGCTACTTTTAGTGTTAAGCTCTGCTATAATTCCTTCTTCACCTTTTTTTAAATTAGTTACTGATATTAAGTCCTTATTAGTTTCTAATCTCTGCATCTTTTTTACCCCATTTCTTAAGAACTTTTATTAGCTTAGGCTCTTTTAAAACTTCGTAGCCACAGTTAGGGCATTTGTGCTTGTTACATGATTTATGCATAGGACAGCTTGCGCAACCAGCTACACTTTGTTCTTCTGTGAATTCATGACCACAAAAGCTACATTTTATCATGCTAACACCCCAGTTATCAATAATATTTTATTTAGAAAATATCCTGCTGTAAATGAGAATACCAATATAAATGCTGACATAGCTAATGCTACCTTTAAGCCTCTTTCTTTTATCATCATTGCAAACTGTGCTACACAAGGTAAGAACAATGTAAGCGTAGCAGCTGATACTACAAGCTGTCTAGGATTTAGAATATTTGCCTTTTGCAAATCAAATAATCCTGCTGCACCATAGTCTCTTCTAAAGAATCCAAATAAAAACACCTCTGCAGCTTCATTCGGGAGTCCAAGTGCATTTACAATAGGTTCAAGCCAACTAATTAATAAACCAAATAAGCCTGTAATATTTCCAATCCATATTAATACACTAGCAAATATGAATAGTGGAATGATTTCAACAAAATACCATTGCATTCTAGTATATGTTTTTGAAAGTACATTTGTAAGCTTTGGTAGTCTTAGCGGTGGCACTTCCATATAAAAGCTTGGTCCATCTCCTGGTAAAATCTTCGAAGTAAGGAAGCCTATAAATAGAAATACTAGCATAATAAATATAAACCAAATACCTAATGCACCTGAATTACCTGATAATAGTGACATAATAACTCCTAGTTGAGCTGAGCAAGGAATTGCTAATGCAAGTAAGAGAGTTGCAATAACTCTTTCTCTTTTAGTTTCTAATGTTCTACTTACCATAGTAGCCATAGTGTCACAGCCAAATCCTAAAACCATAGGAATAACTGCACGTCCATTAAGACCAATTTTCTTAAATACTCTGTCAACAAGCATTGCAAGTCTTGGTAAATATCCACTGTCTTCAATGATTGAAAACACTAGGAAGAATGCTCCTACAATAGGTAGTACGATAGCTACTGCATACCTGACTCCAAGAGTAATTATTCCATATTCATTAGCAACTAAATCCTGTAGCCAAGTCCAAGGTATTATAGAATTTACTATATTGTCTACCCACGGGTTAATATAGGCTTCAAATATATTGGTTTCTAAAAAATCTACTACTGTTCCTGCTCCAAACTCTCCAACAAACTTATAGAAGCCAAAATACACTACTAATATAAGTATAGGTATGCCTGTAATAGGATTCATTGTTAATTTGCTTAAAAACTCTGATACACAATTCTTTTCAGTTTTTTCTTTTTTAGTAACTACTTTATTAGTCAACTTGTCTACTTCTTTTTGTCTAGACAAGGATATTATATAGCTTAATGGTTTATCACTCTTTGACTTTGTATTTTTAATAATATCTATAATTTTAGTATAATTACTTCCTTCTTTAGTCCTGACTAGTTCTAACATATCTTCATCTTCTTGTAGTAATAATAAAGCAACAGATCTTTTTGAGATGACATAATTATGTTTCAAAATATCTACTATTTTTCTAGTAGAATTTTCTACTAGTTCATCATAAGAAATGCTAAGCTGATTTGACATATTTATCTACCCTTTCTTTTAATTCATCTAATCCTTTGTTTAATGCGGCAACAGTAGATATTACAGGTATTCCTAGTTCTCTTTGAAGTCCCTCTATATCTATTTTCAGTCCCATTTTTTCAGCTTCATCCATTATATTCAATACTAATATTACTGGACTACCTGCTTCTATTAATTGCATAGTTAGAGGCAGCATCCTATTAATGTTTTTTGCATCTATTACATGTAATAAAGCCTTAGGTTTCTCACTAAACAATAGCTCCTTTGTTACTTTTTCTTCCTCTGTTATACACATGAGGGAGTACATGCCGGGAGTGTCAATGATTTCATATTGAGTTCCTCCTATTATTCCTTTACCTCTTGATACTTCAACTGTTGTTCCTGGGTAGTTTGAAACAGTCACATAGGCACCTGTAAGCTTGTTAAAAATAACACTCTTACCTACATTAGGACTCCCTACTAAAGCTATTTTTTCTAAACCATATGTGTTTTGACTTACTTCTCCATGGCAGTTTCCTGTTCCAAGTAGTACACTTGCAAGTTTTTTATACCAAGGCACTTTGTTTTCGCAGCAATCCATGCTTATCCCTCCTGTCTTATTGATAATAATTCTCAATGATAATTTAAAAATATACTCTCTATTTAAAAATATCTATTAGAGAGTTAAAAGAATTTTTAAATTAAATTATTGATTATGTATGCTAAATGATATTGATTTTCATTGTAATATTAGTTTACATTATATAAGATAAAATTGCAATATTTTTTAACAAAAAGATGTAAAACTTATTTAAAGAAGCTGTCCAAAATTATTAAATCAATTCTAGACAGCTCTACTTATTTGCTTAAAGATTTTAGAAATAAGTATCTTACTTTGTTAGATTTAACTTAATATCCTTATTATCTTTTTTGCCCATATGTTTTAAATTTATCTAGCATTAAAGTCATTTCTTCTACTGGAAGTATAACAGGCTCTCCTATGCATTTAGTTCTATAGTAAAGTTCTGCACAGTACTCTATTTCCTCAGTAATATTGAAAGCATTTAGTAAATCATTTGCTCCTGCTAAAAGACCATGATTTGCCAATAACACTGCCTTTCTATCCTTCATAGCCTCAAAGGCATTTTCAGCTAATTCCTTCGTTCCATAAGTAGCGTATTTTGCACATCTTACATCTAATCCTGCTAATGCTACCATATAGTGAACTGGTGGCAATAACCAGTTTAGACATGCTAAGGTTGTAGCATACATAGTATGGGTGTGAATAATGGCATCTATATCAGTTCTTCTTTCATAAAACACTCTATGCATTTCAACTTCACTTGAAGGTTTTTTATCTCCATCTATCTGTTCACCTTTAATATTCAATACAACTACATCCTCTGGTTTAATCTGAAAATAATCAATTCCAGTTGGACTTATTGCAAATAATCCTTTTTCACGATTAAATATGCTCAAGTTCCCACCTGTTCCTTTTGTTAAACCAGATGTCAAAAGCTTTTTACCATACTCTACAATTAGCTCTCTTTCTTCCTTCATTAACATGTAAGCATCAGTCCTTTTCAATTTTTAATAAAATGCACAATCTTAATCTACTTAATTACCGATAATGCATTATCTAAATCTTCGATTATATCTTTTACATTTTCCAACCCTACAGATATTCTTATCATACTTTCGGTTAATCCAAACTTTGCTAACTCCTCTTTTGGATATCCTATGTGTGTCATGGCTGCAGGAAGTTCTATTAAGGTTTCGCAATCCCCTAAGCTTACAGCAAGCTGTGCTAGTTTAACAGAGTTAACAACCTTTTTGGCATCTTCTAAGTTACCATCTATTTCAAAACTAATAATAGCTCCGAATCCACTCATCTGTGCTTTAGCTATTTCATGGCCTTTAAAATCTTCAAGTCCAGGATACATAACTTCTTTAACTTTTGGATGATTTCTCAAAAATCTTGCTACTTCTAGCGCATTTTTCTCATGCTCTCTCATTCTCACTCCAAGAGTTTTAAGACCTCTAAGTAAAAGCCAAGCGTTAAATGGACTCATGACTCCACCAAATTCGCACATGTAATCAAATTTTAGTGAGTGAATATAATCTAAGTTTTTAGAAACTGCTACACCTCCTACTACATCTCCATGACCACATATGTATTTAGTAGCACTATGAACTACTACATCTGCTCCTAGAGTTAATGGTCTTTGAAAATATGGTGTAGCAAAAGTGTTATCTACTACTACCTTAACATTTTTCTCCTCTGCTATCTGAGAAATCTTCTTGATATCTATAATAGTCAAATTAGGATTTGAAGGTGTTTCAAAGTAAATAACTTTTGTATTTTCGTCTATTAGTTCTGAAAGCTTATCTGTATTGCTTAAATCGACAATTTTATAGCTAACATTATATTGAGGAAGAACATGAGTAACTACATTGTAGCTAGAACCATATAATGTTCTATTTACTATTACATTGTCACCAGGTTTGAGAAATGAAAATAGTACAGAACTTATAGCTGCCATACCTGAAGCAAAAGCAACTGCTCCATTTCCTTCCTCCAAGGCAGCCATTCTATTTTCGAAGAGTCTTAGGGTAGGGTTATTTCCTCTAGTATACACATAGTCATCGCTTTCAAAGGACATCACTTTTTCTACATGCTCAATATTATCAAATACAAAAGTAGATGTCTGATAAATAGGTGGATTCAATGCATTATTTGCATTTCTACCTTCACTTCCAGCATGTATTGACATGGTTTCAAATTTATATTTTTTATTCTTGTCCATGGGTTTCCCTCTTTTCTATCATATTCGATTATTTGAAAACAGCTGTTTGTAGTAGATTAAAGCTCAATAATGGAGTTATTACACCGGCAATGCTCTTGATTAAGTTTTCCAGCAAAAGCTCTTAAAAAGGCTCTACTAATTTTCTCCTTGTTTGCAGACAAAGTTCCTTGAATGTCATGTATAGTAATATCTCCTTTTATACCTGTACACCAATTGGTGATTATTCCAACAGCTGCATAGCACATTCCTAGTTCCTTTGCTAATATTACTTCCGGTATATTTGTCATACCTACGACATCTCCACCTAAGCTTTTATACATCCTAATTTCATATTCTGTTTCAAATCTAGGTCCTTCAGTACATACATAGACAGCATCACCTTTTACATCAATTCCTTCAACTTTTGCTACTTCATAAAATTTATTGCTTAGATTTTTACAGTATGGATCTCGCATATCTGTATGCTTAACAGGCTCATCTCCACCTTCGAAGAAAGTAACAGGTCTTTGTTTAGTAAAGTCAATGAAGTTCTTTATAACGACAATATCACCAGGAGAGTAACTTTCGTTACAAGAACCAACTGCAGCAGTTGCATAGATATACTTAATTCCTAATTGCTCTAAAGCTTTCATGTTTCCTCTATAGTTTATTAAATGTGGAGGAGTTGAATGTCTTTTTCCATGTCTTGCTAAGAATGCTATTTCTTCACCATTAATATTAACTATATCTAGTTCTACGTTTCCATACTTTGTTTCAACTACTTTAGTGTAACTTCCTTCTCCTATGTCATATACTCCCGTACCACCAATAATTGCTTTTCTCATAAAATTCCTCTCCCTACTTAAGCTTCAATATGTTTTCTTTATATGGTGCTCTTACTATTCCTTTTTCCGTTATAATACCTGTAATATTTTCACTTGGAGTCACATCAAATGCAGGATTAAACACTTCCATTCCCTCAGGTGCTATTCTAATATTTTCTATATGAGTCACTTCTTCACTGCCTCTTTCCTCAATCTCTATCTCTTCTCCCGTTTCTATATCAAAATCTATAGTAGTAGTTGGGGCAACCACATAAAATGGTACATTATAAGCTTTTGCAACTACTGATAACATAAATGTTCCTATTTTGTTTGCTGTATCTCCATTTAAAGCTATTCTATCTGCTCCCACAAGTATTACGTCTATCTTCCCATCCCTTATTAAAGTAGCAGCAACGTTATCTGCAATAAGCTTTGATGGAATTCCCTCTTGCTTTAATTCCCATGCAGTTAGTCTTCCCCCTTGAAGTCTTGGTCTTGTCTCATCTGCATAAACAAATATATCCTTTCCACCGTAAAATGCCTCTCTGACTACTCCTAAAGCTGTTCCAAAGCCTGCTGTAGCCAATGCACCAGTATTGCAATGAGTAAGAATAGTAGCTTTTTCGGGAATAACCTGATTCCCATGTTTGCCCATTTTCTTGTTAGTTTCTATGTCTTCATTAAAAATGTTATCCGCTTCAATTTTAATTTTTTCGTATATTTCATTTACTGATAATTCTTTATTTTCTTCTATAAGATTTCTCATTCTCTTTATAGCCCACATTAGATTAACAGCTGTCGGTCTTGAATTATTTAATACTTCTAATGCTTCTTCTGTCTTTTCGATAAAGCTTTCTTTATTGTCATTTAAAAATTCTTTTGCTGCCAATACTACTCCATATGCTGCAGTTGCTCCTATGGCAGGTGCTCCCCTAACAATCATATCCTTAATAGCAAATTCTACTTCTTTATATGTTTTACACTCAAATATTTCGTATGTAATTGGAATCTTTCTTTGGTCTATTAGGTAAAGAATATCATTTTTAAATTCAATTGCTTTTATTGCTTTTATTATTTTTACTTCTTTCATGTGTAATTCCTCTCCTTATCTAAACAACTAAGAAAATTATTTTATTAAGCTCTTTGCACATCTTTCTGCATTAAAAATAACTTTTTCTAAGTCAACTGTCTTAAGCTCATAGTTTTCCATTAGTACTTTCCCATCAACTATAACTGTCTCTACATCTGATGCTTGGGCTGAATACGCCAATGATGCAACTAAATTGTATCTTGGATAAAAATGTGGTTTATTTAAGTCAATAATAATTATATCTGCTTTTTTCCCTACTTCTATTGTGCCTACTTCTTTGTCTATACCTAAGGCCTTTGCACCGTTGAAAGTAGCCATTTCAACAGCAGTTGTAGCTGGTATTGAAGTAGTATCTCCTTTTAGAGCCTTATTTACTAGAGCAGCTAAATTGATTTCTTCGAACATGTTTAAGTTGTTATTGCTTGCCGAACCGTCCGTTCCAAGTGCTACATTTACTCCTTTTTTAAGCATATCTTCTACCCTTGCAAATCCATTTCCTAGTTTAAGATTACTACCAGGGTTATTTGCTACACTCACTTTCTTTTCAGCTAATATTTCTATGTCCTCGTCTGACAAATGCACACAATGTGCAGCTAATGTGGGTAGTTCAAAAAGACCTAAGTCATTAACATGCTTTATAGGAGACTTCCCTCGTAAGCTATAGCTATCTTCTATTTCTTTTTTACTTTCTGACAAATGTATATGTATTCCCATTCTTTTTTCTGATGCCATATCTATTACTTTGCTTAAAAATGAAGGCCCACAGGAATAAGGTGCATGAGGACCTGCCATCACTGTTATTCTTCCATCAGCTTTCCCATGCCAGTTATCGAAGTATGCCTTAGCATTTTTTATCTTCTTATCTTGATCTCCACTTTCAGACATACCTATTGACAAGCTTGCTCTTATGCCCGTTTCTTCTACCGCTTTAGCTACCTCATCCATAAAGAAGTACATGTCTGCAAATGAAGTTACACCTGACTTAATCATCTCTACTATACTTAACAAAGAACCCCAATAAACATGCTCTGGTATTAGTTTTTCTTCAAGAGGCATTATTCTTTCGGTTAGCCATGGCCAGAATGGTAAGTCATCTGCATAGTTTCTAAAAAGAGACATAGCTATGTGAGTATGTGAATTTACTAAACCTGGCATAGCTAGTTTGTTTGCACCATCTATAATTTTGTCTGCCTCAAAATCAGCTGGAGCTAACCCTACGCTTTTGATTATTCCGTTTTCTATGGTTATGCTGGCATTGCCCATGAGTTCAACTTCTTCTCCCATAGTAAGAACTGAAGTATTCTTAATTAAAATCTTCATTTTTTTCCTCCTTATTTATTACCTATATAATTTAGCAATATATATTTTGCTAGTTATGTCTTTATTAATTTAATACATTCTATATTAAATTATATCTGAAAACAAACAAAAATATAAGATAGCTATTTATTTAGCTATCTTATTTAAAATTTACAATATTCATTTTCAAATTCATTAGAATGAACTTCTTTAATTTTTAGGTTAGATTAATGAAAGGTTGAATTTATTGTGTCTTGAAGTAAGTCTCTGATGCTATTGGCAGTAAAATCCTTTACATCAACCCATCCATCAGAAGAATTATTGCTTTTACTTCTACCATTATTATAAATATACCCTTCTCCTCCTTCATTAAACCCTTTTGCTACAAGCTTATGTGTGTTATTTTCTGATAAATAATAGGAATATTCATTATTATCATCTTTCACTTCTACAATATTATTAAAGGAATTTAGGATTGCTCTTTTTTCTTTTAAAGTCACAAAGAACATTCTCATAAAAATACAGCCTCCTTGGTAAATATATTTAGTTCAATATACCCTAAATAATATTCTACCTAAAGTGAGGCTGTTTTATGCTATTTAGTTGACGCAATAGAAATATACTGCACGGTTTCAAATAAGGGTTACTCAATTATATTTTAGCCTTTAAGAATTTTAGCGTTCTGCTCTTCTATGAACTGATTAGTATATAGTCTATAGTAGTATCCCTTTTTCTGTAATAGCTTATGATGATTTCCTTCTTCTAATATCTTTCCATCCTTTATTACAAGAATTCTATCTGCTGTGCGTATTGTAGAAAGTCTGTGGGCTATAATAAAGCTAGTTCTTCCTTTTAATACCTTGTGTATAGCATCTTGTATTTTTTGCTCTGCTTCTGTATCGATTGATGAGGTAGCTTCGTCTAATACAAATATCCTTGGATTAGCAAGTACTGCTCTAGCAAATGAAATTAGCTGCTTCTCACCTGTAGATAGCTTACCTCCACCTTCTCCAACTTCAGTGTCATAGCCTTTTTCTAGCTTTTTGATAAAGTCGTGAGCATTTACTAGCTTTGCTGCCCTTATTATATCTAACTCACTAGCATCTAGATTACCATATCTTATATTATCCTTTATAGTTCCACTAAATAAGTGAGGTCCTTGCAACACATAGCCTAAATTAGAGTGTAGCCAAAGTAATGGCATCTTTTTATAATCAATACCATCTATTAATATTTGACCCTTTGTAGGTTCATAAAATCTACAAGCTAAATTAACTATTGTGCTTTTACCTGAACCAGTTTCTCCTACTAAAGCTATAGTTTCTCCTGCTTTTATATGCAAATTAAAGTTTTCTAACACCTTTTCGCCTGTGTTATAAGCAAATGTGACATCATTAAATATTATATCTCCTTTTATTTCTGGCCATTTGTCTTTATTTGGATTTAATGAACTTCCATATTCTTTTATTACATCTTCATTATCCTTTATTTCAAGCTCAGTATCTATCATAGACATAACCCTTTCAGCAGAAGCCTGTGCTGATTGCAATTCTGCAAAAACACGTGCTACCTCTCTGACAGGCTCAAAGAACTGTACTGTATATGATATGAAGGCTACTAATGTACCATAACTAATAGCTTCTAAGAACACGCTCTCTCCACCATACCAAATTGCTAAACCAGTTCCTATTGAAGAAAGAATCAATACTACTGGCTGAAATAATGATGAAAACACTGCTGCTCGTATAGAGTTGGCCTTCATGTTTGTAGTCAATTCAATAAACTCATTTAGATTTTCTTCTTCTCTAACTAGAGTTTTTGTAGTTCTAGCACCCATTATTCCTTCGTTGAAAGCACCAGTAATACGTGAATTTATTTTTCTAGTTTGTCTATGTGCTTTTAAAATTTTATTTTGGAAATACATACTTACTACTGCTAGTATTGGCATCACTAATAGCACAAGTAATGCGAGCTTCCAGTTTAGAGAAAACATTACAATGGTCATAACGATCATTAGAACAAATCCCCAAACCATGTCAACAATACCCCATGCAATAGTATCTCCTAGTCTCTGCACATCTGATGTCATACGAGCCATTATCCATCCTACAGGAGTAGTATCGTAGTATGAGAATGATAACTCTTGTAAGTGTTTAAAGCCCTTTCTTCTAATAATATAAACAAGTCCGGTTTCCACTTTCCCAGCTATAGCTATGAAAAATCCTATTGTAAATACCTGAATCACAATTAGAAGAAAATAAGCTATTCCAAAAATTATAATTCCATCAATATATATATCATTAAAAATTGTAATTCCTTTAAGATTGTTTTCTACTACATAATTATCAACTATAAATCTTGTCATTAGTGGAAAAATTGCATCTGTAACTGCTAAGCTCACCATTAAAAAACATAATATTATTAATTGCTTTTTTAATGGCTTTGCATAAGAAAAAATTTTTTTCCACAGTTTTAAGTCAAATTTACTATTATAATCTTGTTCTTGAAAAGAACTCATTTATTACACCACCTTTTTCGTCGAAACCTCTATGTCTAAACTGTTTTAGTCCCTATTAAAAGCTCTTCCTCCAAGGAATTCTGGATTTCCCAAATACGTCTGTATAATCCTTGTTGTGCAACTAGCTCTTCATGAGTACCTGATTGCACTAGCTCTCCACCATCTAACACGAGTATAATATCTGCCTCTGATAGTGTTGAAATTCTATGGGAAATTATAAATGTTGTCGTATTTTCCTTCCTTGTTTTTAAAGCCTTTCTTATGTTTGCATCAGTTTCAGTGTCTACTGCACTAAGGGAATCATCAAATACAAGAACTGGATAGTCATTTATTATAGTTCTAGCTATGGCTACTCTTTGCTTTTGTCCTCCCGAAAGAGTAACTCCACGTTCTCCTACTAATGTGTCATAGCCTTTTTCAAAATCTAATATTACATCATGAATGGAAGCCATTTGTGCTGCTTCAAAAACCTGAGAGTCAGGAGCATCCTTCCATGCAATTCTAATATTATCTTTGATATTCTTTGAATATAAAAAAGGCTCTTGTAGAATTATGCCTACATTTTTCCTAATCCATTTTTTATCTATTTCCTTAAGCTCTATGCCGTCAATCTTAATAGAACCACTCTGATAATCATAAAGCCTTCCTAGAAGATGAATTAAAGTAGATTTACCAGAGCCTGTAGGTCCTAATATAGCCACTGTTTGCCCTTGCTTTACTTTAAAGGATACATTCTTTAGAATAGGTCTATCTTTTTCATATTCAAAACAGACATCCTTGAACTCTATATCTCCTTTTATTTCAGGCTTTAGTTGATTCTCATCAGTAATTTCCAAAGGTTCATCTAATATTTCTGCAATTCTCTTCAAGGAAACTATCATTTTCCCGAAATCTGCTAGAATTCTACCCATTTGTCTTATTGGCCATAGCAGCATTCCTTCATAAGTAGTGAATACTACTAATGTACCTAAAGATAATTCTCCTGTAGCAGCCCAATATGCACCAAATACTAGCACTGCTCCAATTTGTAATAGGCATACCAAATCTGATAATGCCCAATACCAAGCAAGTAATTTAATCAGTCTATAAGTTAAACCTCTATACTCAGTATTCTTTTCATCAAATTTATCTATTTCATATTGTTGACGAGCAAAAGCTCTAACAACTCTTATTCCAGTAAGATTTTCCTGAAGAACATTTGAAAGTCTACCTTCAGCCTCATCTGATTTTTGGAATGCGTCCCTCATTTTTATAAAGAAAACTATTGCTGCAACGAAAATAATAGGAACTACTATCATTGCAATTAAAGTAAGCTTAACATTTAAAGAAAGTAATATACTTAATACAAATGTAACCATAAATATGGCATAACCTATTTCAACAAACTGAACTGCAAGGAATCTCCTTATAGTTTCAATATCCGAAGTACATCTTTGTATTAAATCGCCTGTTTCAGCCTTTACATGGTATTCATAGGATAAATACTGTAAGTGATCGTATACTTCCTCCCTGATATTTTTAGCTATGGACTCAGAAGCTACTGCAGACCATTTACCTCTTAAGTAAGTAAATAGTCCTCTTCCTATAGTTAGAATAATGAGTGCTAAGCTACATATCCAAAGATTTTGAACTAATGTGTTTTTACCACCTATTGAATTTATTATATTTTTTATCCAAATTGGTACGTCCATTGGTTTGTTCCCTATTACTGAGTCAATAGTAAAGCTAATAACTAAAGGTCCTGCCAATGTAAAAGCTGTAGCCAATGCTACGCTTAATATTGCACCAATATATAATAACTTATTACCTTTCATTGATTTCATTAATAATTTTAAACTGTCCATTAATTATTCACCGTCCCTTTGATGTTTTTGTAAATGAATTTGTCAACCCGATTCGAGAATAAAATTCCATTCCATTTTTCTTTTTAATAGCTTTGTCATAATAATTCCTCCTTCTTTATCGCAGTCTCGCAACACAAATTTATTTGTTCGACTACCCTCCATAAATTTGGTCCTAACGGACACACCGATCATAAACTTATAATAAGGTTGGTGCTCGGTGCGTTTGACCTACCATCGATTTTCTGATAGAAGCATTCAGAAAATCGGGTTAGGTCATTTTCCGCAGTCTCGCAACACAAATTTATTTGTTCGCTATCGCTCACATAAATTTGGTGCTCGGTGCGTTTGACCTACCATCGATTTTCTGATAGAAGCGTTCAGAAAATCGGGTTAGGTCATAAAAAAAGCCACAGGATTAATATTTCCTATGGCTTATAGAATACAAGGGTAGTGTAAAATGCAGAAAAGCATCAAAATACCTTATAGACACAAAAAAACCATAGGATAATATGCACACCCTATGGCTATTTTTTCCTGGATTAATGTTAAAAAACTACATCAGTATCTGAGTTGCTTGGGTCGTGCATAAAATTGTCATATTCTTTTTTATTAGTAAAATATTTATTCTGATGCTCATGACACGACCTCCTTCTGAAATATTTATTAACATAATTTAGTATATAAAATAAAGTTGAAAAATACAACTATTTTTCCAATTTGTAATATAAATGTAATATTTGCCAGTATAAATACTAAATATAATAAAATTTTTACATAAGTTTAGATAACTTTTGGGTAACTATAGTGTATTAAAATAATTAATGATTTCTTTTATTAATAGTATGCTCACTTTGCCAAAAATCATACAGTAATTATAACTATCTTATATGCGTGTATGTTAGCAATAAATCTTTTTAAATACCATTTGACATAATATCAATATGATAATACTATTATTATATAAACTAAGATAAATCTGATTAAAGCTTATATGGAGGGGATAAAGTGAAAAAAGTTTTATGCTTTATAATAATACTTTCTCTTGTTTTTTCAATAGGTTGTTCTAGTGAAAATAAAAATAATAACCTAGAAGAAAATATTAGGCCAGTAGTTGTTGAAAAATTAGAAACAAAAACCTTTCCAATACTACTAAATTACATAGGTACTCTACAGTCAAAGGATTTAAAAAAATATAGCTTTAAAAGTAGTGCAAAAATTAAAAGCGTCCATGTTGAAGCAGGTCAATATGTAAAAAAAGGTGATTTACTTATTGAACTAGATACTGCTGATTTAAATAAAGCCGTAGATGTAGCAAAATATCAAATGGATGCTGCTAAAGCAGTGTATGATAAGTCACTAAAGGGTGCAACTCCTGAACAAAAAAAACAAGCAGAATTGACAGTAAAACAGGCTCAAGACGGATATAACTTCGCATTAGACTCTTATAATAAAATACTAGAACTTTATGAGGCAGGAAGCGTTTCGAAACAAAAACTTGATGAAGTAAAATTACAGCTAGATAATTCAGAAAGCTCTTTAAAGCTTGCAAATGAAGGTTTAAACCAAGTAAAAAGCGGTGTCTCTGAGGAAGATAAGAAAGCAGCATTCTCTCAATATGAACAAGCTAAAACTGCATATGAGGCACAGCTTAGCTTGCTAGATGATGCTTCTTTGATATCAGATGCGGACGGATATATAGTCGATATATTATATAAAGAAGGTGAGCTAATACCCCAGGGCTATCCTGCAATAGTTCTTCGTACAGATGAACAAATTATTAGCGTTGGTTTATCGCAACAAGATGTGAAAAAAATAGATATTGGCACTAAAGCATATATAACAATAGATGATATAAATATGCAGGCTCATGTTTCTAACATAAATAGAGCAGTTGATATGGAAACATTGACTTATAAAGTTGAATTAACAATAGAAGACAAAATGTCTAATAAAGATTTTTTATTAGGCTCTATTGTTAATGTAGATTTTCAAATAGGTGAAGAAAAAGGTATATGGATTCCAATAGTAAATGTAATGAGTGATGCAAATGACTATGTTTACATAGTTGAAGATGAACATGTAGTTAGAAAGGATATTAAGATAAAAAGCATCTATGAAGACAAGGTGCTTACAGAAGAACTAAAGCCTGGAGAAAAGCTTATAGTTAAGGGCATGAAAAACGTAAAAGAAGGATATAAAGTCATTGTAGAAGACTAAAGAGGGGTGAGATAATGAAAGGTGTTACTCATTTTTCAGTAAAAAACAGAAGGATTACATTATTTTTAGCCTTAATACTTACTGTTGTTGGTATATATAGCTATTACATAGTTCCAAAACAAGATAATCCAGATGTAGCCCCTTCTGTTGCATTAGTGACAGCCATATATCCTGGCGCCTCACCAGAAGATGTCCAAAAACTAGTTACCACAAAGTTAGAAGATAAGATAGAACAAATTGAAGGTTTTGATAAGGTTGTTTCATATTCTAAAAATAGCCTTTCGATTTTAGTTGTCTATTTAGTTAATGATGCTGATGTAAATAAATCTTGGACTGAATTAATAAATAAAATGAATGAAGCTAAATCTGAACTTCCTGAAGAAGTCACAGATATTAAAGTAAACACTCAGTTAGCAGATACATCTGGAATCATTATTAGTTTCTCTGGTGAAAACTACAGCTATGAACAACTGGCAGCCTATGCAGAAAACATAAAAAATGAATTAACTAAAATAAATGGAGTTTCTAGATTTGAGGTAAATGGAAAACTAGAAAAGGAAATTGTTTTTACAATTGACGTAGCTAAAATAAATCAATTAGATATCTCTTTAGACGAAGTTGTACAGCTATTAAACATACAAAACATGGAGATACCTTCAGGTAGTATAAAAACTGAAAGCTCGAAAATAAATGTTAAAATCCCTGGCTCCTTTAACTCGATTAGTGACATTGAAAACACTATAATTGGCATTTCGAGAGAAACGGGGGCTGAAGTTCGTATAAAGGATATTGGGAAAGTTTCACTTGAGCTAGAAGAAGGTACTCTAAAGTATAAAAAAAATGGTAAAAATGCAGTACTATTAACAGGATATTTTGATGATGATAAAAACATAGTATTAATAGGTAAAGAGGTTAGAAAGACATTAAATGAATTAAAGGAAAGTGTTCCAGAAGATATTATATTTGACGAAGTTTTATTTCAGCCTGAGGATGTAAGTAAAGCAGTTTCTAGCTTTATGAGCAGTTTAATACAAGGAGTAATATTTGTCCTTATTGTAGTTTTTATAGGAATGGGACTCAGAAATGCTTTAGTAGTGTCAACAGCCATACCTTTTTCAATTATCTTAGCATTTATAGCTATGAATCTAATGAAAATTAAGGTTCATCAAATTTCTACTGCTGCCTTAATAATCGCTCTTGGTATGCTGGTAGATAATGCAATAGTAGTCAGTGATGCTATTCAATATTTAATTGATGAAGGCCATGATAAATTATATGCAGTTGTTGAAGGTACCCGTAAATCTATGATACCCATATTTACTTCCACATTAACTACTGTAGCTGCTTTTATTCCCTTACTCTTACTTCCTGGTATGGTTGGTGAGTTTGTATACAGTCTTCCTATGGTAGTAATAATATCTCTTAGTGCTTCATTTTTAGTAGCTATGATAATAACACCTACACTAGCTTATATTTTCTTTAAGCCTTCAAAGAAAAAAGCCTTTTTCCTTGAAAGCCTATATCCTCTTTTTAATAAGATGCTATTATGGGGATTAAAAAAGAAAAAAACTATCATTTCAATATCTTTTGTTGTCTTATTTTTAACAGCATTTTTAACTTATCAAATAGGTCTTCAATTTTTTCCCTATATTGATAAAAATGTTATCTATATAGATATTCAATCTGAAACAGTTGGTAATATAGGAGAAACAGAAAAATTAACTGAAAATATAGAAGAAATATTAATTCAACAAAAAGAAATAATTGACTATACTACTTCAATTGGTGGAGGTTTACCTAAGTTTTATCTAACAGTGACTCCAACTATCCCATCTACAGATCAAGCTCAAATACTATTAAAGCTAGATTTGAAAAAAGGAGGTCGTTTTAAAACTAATGAGAAGTTTGCGAATTATCTACAAGAAACCTTAGAGCATAGTATTGTGGGAGGTACTGCCACAGTTAAGCTATTAGAATATGCAGAGCCAATAGGAGCACCTGTTAGGATAAGGGTATCTGGGGAAAGCCTCGATAGAGTCATAAAAGCAGCAGAAGACCTTCAGACTGAAATCAGAAATATACCTGGTACTATAAATATAAGAGATGATGCTCCTAGAAAAAGCTATGAATATGTTGTAGATATAAATCCTGATATTGCTATGCATCACGGAATTACAAAAATAGATGTCCAAAGGCAGGTCAACATAGCACTGATGGGAGCTAAGGCAACTACCTTTAGAAAAGCTGGCAATGAGTATTCAGTAATAGTAAAAAGTGATATTGATGCTAAAAGTCAATTAGAAAACCTTGCTATTAAATCATCTATAGCAGGAAATAAGGTTCTTCTAAAACAAATAGCTGAAATTAAACTGGGAGCACAAACAGATACTATAACCTCATACAATAAAGATGTTGCTGTTACTGTATATAGTGATGTAAGAGATGGATATAGTTCAGTAGATATACAAAACATCATTGAAAAAGATAAGCTAGAAAATATAAATACCGAAGACGTAATTATTACTTTTGATGGTGAAAGAGAACAGATAATAGATAAGTTCAGTAATGTAGGTTTTTCAGCTGTATTTGCTGTGCTAGCAATTTACATAATACTAATGTTTCAATTTAAATCATTTACAAAACCTATTGTTATACTTATCACTCTCCCTCTATCTCTAATAGGTTCAATAGTTGGTCTATCTGTGTTTAGACAGCCATTGTCCTTTATGGCCTTTTTAGGAATAGTAAGCCTATTTGGAGTAGTAGTAAATAACGCCATACTCTTAATTGAATATATAAACGATGCTAGAAATAGTGGTCATGGCGCAAATGAAGCTTGTATAGATGCAGTAGATAAAAGATTTAGACCTATTATATTAACTACTACAACAACTGTAATTGGTCTAGTTCCCTTAGTACTTTCAGGTAGTCCTATGTTTACACCAATGGCAGTTTCACTGATGAGTGGACTTATGGTATCTACTATATTAACTTTGGTTATCATCCCCGTAGTGTATAGTTTGATGGCTGAGTTTACAGAAAAACGTCATTGCGAAAGGCAAAACAAGACAAGGTAGATTCATAGCTTAACCACTCTGTTACTAAAATGCACCCAAATGTTGATATGCTCCCCTTGTGGTAGACAGAAAACTGTTTATCATAAGGAGGAGCTATTTTTATGGGCAATATACTATTTTTAAAAAATAACATATACCCGCTGTTTCTCTTATTAAGAAAATTTACAAAAAACCAAGTAATTCCAAGTATTATTGAGTTATAAGTAAATATTCCTATTTATTGCCTTATTTATATTATATTTGCCTCTAAATCAAACTTGAATATCATATAAAATATCATATAATATAAATACAAGGTCAAAGAAAGTCAAAGTCAAATAATCTAAAGGAGGTCTTTTATATGTTTAATTTAGTTCCATATAACAGAAAGAATAGAGGCATGGTAAATAGGCCAAGTGACTTCTTTAGTTTTGATAGCTTCAATAACTTTATAGACAGCTTCTTTAATACAGATTTCTTCCCAGCAGCACAAAATTATGGTCAAATGAAGGTTGACATAAAAGAGCAAGAGAATAAATATATCTTAGAAGCTGAACTACCAGGAGCAAATAAAGATGAAATAACAGTAGAGCTTAAAGACGATATGCTTACTATATCCGTAGAAAGAAATGAACAAGTTGAAGAGACTAAAGAAAACTACATTAGAAGGGAACGTAGATATGGTTCTCAATCAAGAAGCTTCTATGTAGAAAATGTAAAAGCTGAAGATATCAAAGCTAATTTTGAAAATGGGATTTTATCAATCTCTCTACCAAAAAAAGAAGTCAAAGCAAATAGCAGTAAAAAAATCGATATAAACTAAAAATCCCCCTTTTTATCGTTATCTATAACATTAAAAGCCCAGCTTGAATCAAGCTGGGCTTTTAATATTGTTTTAGTATTTTAGCTACTTCACAACTATATTAAATATTCTACCTGGTACATATATTTCTTTTATTATATTTTTACCTTCTATTAGACTATATAGTTTTTCATCTCCAGCAAATTTGGCTTTTGCCACTTCTTGAGTTGCATCTGCTGGAATTGATATAGTACCCTTTACTTTACCATTGATTTGAACTGCTATTTCTATTACATCTTCTACTGTTTTAGCTTCATCCCAAGTAGGCCAAGCTTGTTCGTTTAACATTCCGCCAAATCCATTTATATCCCATAGCTCTTCTGTTATGTGTGGAGCAACTGGGTTTAGAAGTGTAAGGAATATTTTAAACTCTGCTTCATTGACTCTTCCTGCACCATTAAATTCATTCAGTAGGCTCATAAGTGCAGCAATGGCTGTATTATATTTCAATGTTTCAAAATCTTCACTTACTTTTTTAATTGTTTTATGAATACTTGTTTCAAGCTCTTTTGAATATTCGTCTCCATCAACTAATAATTCTTGAAGTCTCCATACCCTATCTAAGAATCTTCTACAGCCTTTAACCCCATTTTGAGACCAAGGAACACTCTTTTCAAAATCACCTATAAACATTTCATATAATCTTAAAGTATCTGCGCCAAATTCATTTACTACATCATCTGGATTTATAACATTTCCTCTTGATTTTGACATCTTTTCATTGTTACCTCCAAGTATCATACCATGTGAGGTTCTTTTTTGATATGGTTCTGGACAAGGCACTATACCACAGTCATATAAGAATTTATGCCAAAATCTTGAGTACAATAGATGTAGCGTTGTATGCTCCATTCCACCATTATACCAATCTATTGGTATCCAATAGTCTAAGTTTTCCTTACTTGCAAGTTCTTTATCATTATGAGGGTCAGTATATCTTAAGAAATACCAGGATGAACCTGCCCATTGAGGCATAGTATCTGTTTCTCTTTCAGCATATCCTCCGCATTTAGGACAAGTAGTTTCTACCCAGTCTCTAATATTGGCTAATGGAGACTCACCATTATCTGTAGGCTCATAGCTTTCTACTTCTGGCAATAATACTGGAAGTTGATCCTCTGGTACTGGAACCCAACCACATTTTTCACAATAAACTAAAGGTATAGGCTCTCCCCAATATCTTTGTCTTGAGAATACCCAATCTCTTAACTTATAGTTTGTTTGCCTATGTCCTATTCCTTTTTCTTCTAGCCAATCACTTATTTTTTCTTTTGCTTCCTTTACTGGAAGTCCATTAATGAAATCAGAGTTAACTATTATACCATTCTCAATATCAGTAAATGCTTCCTTTTCTACATTACCTCCTGCTACTACTTCAAGTATAGGAAGCCCAAATTTATTAGCAAATTCCCAGTCTCTAGTATCATGTCCTGGTACAGCCATTATAGCTCCAGTACCATAGGACATAAGTACATAGTCTGATATCCAAATAGGCATTTCCTTATTACTTGCTGGATTTATTGCATTTATTCCTTTAACTTGTACTCCTGTCTTTTCTTTAACTAGTTCAGTTCTTTCAAAATCTGATTTCTTTTGAGCATATTCCCTATATTCTTCGATTTCTTTAAAGTTTTCAATTTTATCTTTTAGTTCGTCTATCAGTGGGTGTTCTGGTGATACAACCATATATGTTGCACCAAACAAGGTATCTGGTCTTGTAGTGTAAACTGTAATTTTCCTACCTCCAGTAATATTAAAATCTACCTCCATACCTTCTGAGCGGCCTATCCAATTTCTCTGCTGTATTTTAACTCTATCTATATAGTCAACTAAATCTAAGTCTTTAATTAGTCTTTCTGCATATTCGGTTATTTTAAGCATCCATTGATTTTTAGTTTTCCTAACTACTTCTCCACCGCAGCGCTCACATCCACCATTGACTACTTCTTCATTAGCAAGACCAACCTTACATTTTGTGCACCAGTTTATGGAAGCTTCTTTCTTATATGCTAGTCCTTTTTCAAATAATTTAAGGAATATCCATTGTGTCCATTTGAAATATTCAGGATCAGTTGTATTTATTTCTCTGGACCAATCAAAGGATAGACCTAAGGATTTTAGCTGCTCCTTAAACCTAGCAACATTTTTCTTTGTTACAATGGTAGGATGAATTTTATTTTGTATTGCATAATTTTCAGTAGGCAACCCAAAAGCATCCCAACCCATTGGATATAAAACATTATATCCTTGCATCCTTCTTTTTCTTGCTACTACATCTAGGGCTGTATATGGTCTAGGATGACCTACGTGAAGCCCTTGTCCTGATGGATAAGGGAATTCTATTAGTGCATAGAATTTTGGCTTTGATTTGTCCTCAGAAGCATAAAATGTTCCTTTCTCATCCCAAATATCATGCCACTTTTTCTCAACTAACTTTGGATTATACTCTTTCATATCTCTCACTCCTCAACACACATAATAATATTTTTGAGTTTTTAATAGAATACTAAACGAACATTTGCAGGACATGACTATAATTCTTAGCGAATGTAAGTAAAAAATCTGTTAAGCAGCTTGCACTATTTAAGCGAAGCGAGTTTGCAAGCTGTAGGATTTTTTGCTGGAATGAGCTTTAGAATTATTCATGGCCGAAACCGTGAGTGTGTATTCTATTAAAAACTCTACAAAAATAAAAAAACCTTTCAACTCATATAGAGACGAAAGGTTCGCGGTACCACTCTAATTGACAGCAAAAACTAACTTACTGTCCACTTAATAACTTTAACGGATTTATCCGATTAGAGCTAATAAACTTCACTCTAATAGCTCAGAGACGAGTTCGAATATGGTTGCTGCCGTTTTTCACCAAGCAACGGCTCTCTAAAAACAACTTATAGCCTACTACTTCTCTTCAAAGCAATTATATTAATTATATGGTATTGTACCAAATTTTATTATATAAAGCAAATGTTTTTTATATTGGGTGAATGGACAAAGTAAATGCAACCTTTGTCCATTCACCTATCTCTAACTCTCTATCTCTATCTCTAACTCTATAGCTTTCCTCTCTATAGCTTTTTATATAAGCTTTCCATCTCTTCTACTAATTTTTTATCTGTCTCCGTATTTCCATATCGACTATTAATATAGATTTCTCTTATTTTATGAATATCATCATCAAAAACTTCTTTTGCTTTTTCATTAATCTCTGAGGAAGAATCTGTTTTCAGAATCTCTATATCCCTTTTTATTAATTTACCCAAAAATCTTCTATAATAATATCTTATTTGTTCACTTAATTCCTTTGGATATTTATCCCTTTTAAATCTCTTTTTCTTGTCTTTGGTCCCTTTGATATTTTCTCTTTCCTCTACATATTCTATTCCTTCATATCTTCCATTTCCTACTTTAATAATTAATCTATAAACAATATAAATAACAACTATGATAACTATTAATCCCAATATTCTCTTAAGTATTGTGAAGTCCCAAACCTGTTCTTCTACTATCTCTTCCAAAGCTTCTATATTTTCTATATTTTCTATATCAAATTCTTCTACTATTTTCTTTGTGTTTTCTGGAGTTTCTTGTTCTCTTTTTATCATCTCAAAAGGTATTTTTATTTTCGTACCTAGCCAATAAAAATGAAAATTATCTCTATCATTTTACTTACTCCTATACTTAATAATATTATTATTTAACTTTTCCAAATGCTCTTCCTCTACAGATACAACTACTGTTCTGCTTACACTTCTGCTTAACAAATTTATAGGCTCTATATAGGTGTCTAGTATTCTAGGTGTAATGAGCACTGCTGTAGTGTAATTACCCTGTCTTTTACTGATATCATTTATTGTAGTCTCAAAGAACAATGGTATTCTGTAGTCTATCTTTCCTAACACTCTAAGCATACTGTCTAAGTGATTCTGCCCTAAGCCCGAGTGATAGAAGTATCCTCTCTCATTAGACGAATCCACATTATATGCATTAGTCGCAAATCCATAAGGAATTTTTAAATCTTCAAACTCCTCCATGACCGCTCTTGCCAAGGATATGACCTTTTCAATCAATTCCTCCTCTGGTGCCTTCCAGCAGGGCTTCATAGTTTCCATATTTAAGACTACAACAACACTATTATCAGTAGTAAAATCAAAATTCTTGACCATCAAATTGCCATATTTAACTGAAGAAGGCCAGTGAATAAATCTTTCAGGTTCATTACCTGTGTATTCCCTTATTCCAATAGTCATGAGGGGATCATCTATTATCCATCTCTTAACAGATACGTCTCCACTTAGTGAGCCAAGAGGAACAACGCTGTTCTCTAGCTTTGTCTTCATTGGAAAAACTATTATTTCTTTTTCCACTGATATTTTTTGTTCCACTGTTTTAAAACCAACAAAGTCTCCTATTTCCAACTCCACATCCCTAATAAAATATCTACCTCTTTTATTTATATGCATTTTATATGTTCTTCTTACTCTTTGATAAGGCATTACAAACAATGTGTAGATATTACTTATCTTATTAAAGCCCTTTGGGAATTTTTCATATACCTTTAAGAATGAAACTGTTAAGGGCTTTTTATTCTCAATTATTGAGGTTATCTCTATGTCCTCCCCTATCTCAGAAGTTCCTTTTTTTACTTCCATGCTATAGGTTAAATTTCTAAAACCATAGTTTAACGTCAGCCTGTTTATTAGGTAAACAAATACTATTAATCCGACTAAATACCAAATCATGGCTATACCTACATATTCTCTAAGGGAACTTCCACAGTTTCAACTATTCCCTTGATTAATTCAAATGAATCTTCTATTCCATTTGTACCTCTGGCAATTATCCTATGGTTTAGTACATATGGTGCCATAGCCTTTATATCTTCTGGTATTATGTAATCTCGCCCATTGATTGCTGCATAGGCTTGACAGGCTTTAAATAAAGCTATTGCTCCCCTAGGGCTTACTCCTAAAACAATATTATCTTTATTTCTAGTTTCATCTATTATATTTAACAAATAATCCATGACATCGTCATGGATTGAGACCTCAGATACACTCAATAAAAGGTAATTTAACTCATCAGAATCAACAATTGGCTCAATATTATCTAATGGATTTCCTATATTTTTTTTGATTATAATCTTTTCTTCTTCCTTTGTTGGATATCCTAATTTGATACGCATAAAGAACCTATCTAGCTGTGCTTCTGGTAATGGGAATGTTCCAAAGGATTCTACAGGATTTTGAGTAGCTAGTACCATAAATGGTTTATTTAGTTTTCTAGTGACTCCATCGGCTGTAATTTGCTTTTCTTCCATGGCTTCTAGTAGAGATGATTGAGTTCTAGGTGTGGCTCTATTTATTTCATCAGTCAGTACAATGTTTGAAAACAGTGGTCCTTCTCTAAATTGAAAATCTCCAGTTTTTTGATTATAAAAATTAATTCCTGTGATATCAGAAGGTAATAGATCTGGTGTAAATTGAATTCTCTTAAATGGTAGATTTAGTGTCTTTGAGAAGGCTTTTATCATCATAGTCTTTCCCATACCAGGTATATCTTCTAGTAGAACGTGTCCCCCTGATAGAATTGACACTATAATTAGCTCAATTTCTTTTTCTTTTCCTATTATTACTTTTGATACATTTTTTACTATTTTTTCTTTAAAATCAGTAAATCTTTGTATACCCATATATACCCCCACTCCATTCTTATTATCTGAGTATTATACTACTGAATTCATATCTCAGAAATACCACAATTAAATATATTGCAATAACTTAGCCCCTTAATTCTAATTTCAGTACAGTCTATTTATCTAATATGTATTCAATCAAATTGTTAATTCTACTGATACTTAGGTGTAAATAAACAAATTATTTTAACGCTATGAATAAATATACTGATTTAATTTTGAACATAAGATATAGATGGAAATATATTTCTATGTTTAAAACTTTCTTGGAGTCTATTTTCAACTATATCCAATTCAACATATTTTCATAACGTATACTCTATTCTATACCTGACTAGACTACTATTTTAATTTAAAATAGCCTACATTACTTTTTTGTTCTGTAATTCATAAAGATATTTGTAATGACTGTGTAATCTCATCAAGTATATAACAGTCAGCATCTCTTAGAAACGCTCTTGATAATGCTATCTTTTGCCACTGGCCTCCTGAAAGTTGTACGCCATTGTTAAACCATACACCCAGTTGAGTGTCTATCCCATTTGGTAAGCTGTTAACCATTTTATTTGCAAAAGCCCTCAACATAGCATCATTTAGTTTTATGTCATTATTCAGATATTCTAAATTACCAGTTCCGATATTTTCCCTACAAGTTAATTCATACTTATTAAAATCTTGCCTTGAATGAAAAACTAAATTCCACTTTATTGAATTAGGTGTGGAATTTACTCTTTCTTAAATTCCAGTACTCCTTTACAATAATATTGATTTCTCAATTCACAGTGAAAGGAGTTTTTTTATGTGTAAATTAATACCAGGAAACCATAAGCATCTTACCCTAGATAACAGGATTTACATTGAAAAGTCTCTGGATAACAACATGCCTTTTAAGGAGATTGCAAAATATATTTGCAAGGATCCTACTACAATTTCTAAAGAGGTTAAAAAACACCGTATTCTTAAGAAAAAGAATGATTTTGTAAACTTTAATCTTTGTATTCATCGACGCAACTGTAGTCTTAAAAATGTCTGTAATCGCACCATCCCTTGTAAAAAGCAATGTAGTTCTCGTATTGAATGCAACTCACGTTGTAACAGGTTTGCGAAAGAAGTATGCCAGACTATATTGAAGGCTCCTTATGTCTGCAATGGGTGCCATAAAAAGGCTCAATGTAGACTTGATAAGTACTTTTACAAGGCAGTTACTTCAAACCGCGAGTATAAAACTATACTGGTGGAATCTAGAAATGGTATCAATATTTCGGAAGAAGATCTTAAACAAATGGACACTATCGTCACTCCTCTAATACTACAGGGTCAGACTCCTTTTCAGATCATTGAAAATCATCCAGAAATTAAATGTACAGAAAAAACTATCTATAATTATATTGCCTTGGGAGCTCTCTCTGTAAAAAATGTAGATCTTCCAAGAAAGGTCAAATATAAACCTCGTAAATCAAATGTTAGTCCAAAACTCAATGATAAAGGTGTTTTTGAAGGTAGCCACAAAGTTCTCCTTACTTTATTCTTCCGAAATTGTAAACTAATGCTGATTTATCTTCTTCCAGATAAAACGTCAGCTTCTGTTAAAAAGGTACTTGATAACCTTGAAAAAAGTTTGTCTCCTCTTGGATTCCGTATTGCCTTTCCTCTTATCTTAACTGACAGAGGTTCTGAGTTTACGAAGCCAAATGAACTAGAAAGCGGCATTGATAACATCATACGTACATCCATTTATTATTGTGACCCAATGGCCTCTTGGCAAAAACCAGGCATTGAGAAAAATCATGAATATATACGGTATGTTCTGCCTAAGGGCACCTCTTTTGATGCTTTAACACAGCGAGATGTAACAAAGTTGGCTAGTCATATAAATAGCACAGCAAGAGCCAGTCTAAATGGCCTTCCCCCCATTAAACTGGCCAAATTGCTGCTTGGAGAAAATACAGTCAATAGGTTCGGACTAAGGGAGATATCACCCGATGATATCATTCTGACTCCAAAACTGCTGAAATAACAACACTTAATTATTTTCTAATCTGCGAATGAAGAAATCGCTATAACTTATCCCAGATGGGTGGAATTTAGTTTTTCACAAAAATCTCCAGCCGTCTATTTGCCATGCGGTTTTTTGTCCAAACCACTTTCTGCAAGTCTATTATACTATATTTTTTTAATGAAATATAGAGCTCAAACCCTTATAAAGTGGATTTTAGTCTTCACAGTGGAACTTAATTTTACGCTGGAATTTAAATTTTCACTCAACGCTTGAGTATGTTATTTAAATATGCCTCAGTTGACAAAGTAAATGCAACCTTATCGAATCAAGGTGGTTGCATTAAATCTTACAAAGCGGTAGGGTGCATTTAGTCCTACAAATCCAATCGATAATTTATTAGGTATTCCCCCATGGGGGAATGGTTGCGTTTAGTCTGGCAAAAACCTCAGTTTTTTTGTCAGTAATATATATATGGTAACTACTACCATATGTGTCTTGCGCAAATTAGAAAACGGAGGAAATTGCCATGGCTAAAAACAAACATTTAACAGATGCTGAGCGTCTACAAATCGAACAATGGCTGAGAGATGGAGTATCTATCAAGCAGATTGCCCTTAAACTTGATAAGAGTACATCAACTGTTTCAAGGGAGATACGTTCCCGTGCCATAACCAGCGACAAGTATGCACCATACCGCGTCCACAATAGGTGCGTGAAACGTTATGATTGCAAAAAACGCTATCTTTGCATCGATAAACCTAACTGCACAAGGCTCTGCTCCACATGCAATCTTTGCAATGAATTATGCGAAGATTACCAGGAACAGCCCTGTTACAAACTCTTTGAGCCGTTATATCTCAGGCGGCCTTTTAAAAGCCAGAAATATTGATATGCCTCGTGTTTGTCGAACAAAACCACGAAAATCCAAGCCAGTGGAGCATAAGGTTGACAAAAGTTGCAGAATTGGACGCACATATGCCGAGTTTCTTGCTTTTGTAGAACAATCAGGCGCTTCGGTTGTGGAAATGGACTCGGTTATCGGACGAATCGGTGGCAAGGTTCAGAATTTTCAAACCCGAAGGCGTTGGAATATGACGCACAAGGTAATCGCAGAACAAGGTTATATTACTGTGACCCCTGTGCATCATTCCAAAAGCCTAATGTAGAGTTGAATCACGAGTTCATAAGGAGAATACTACCCAAGGGCAGATCCTTCGATGACCTCACGCAAAATGACGTCTCACTTATGATGTCACATATCAATTCATATTCCAGAGAGAAACTGAATGATAAGTCACCTTTTGACGCATTCGGCTTTCTCTATGGATACGACGTCCTTGAAAAGCTGGGAATTAGCAAGGTGCCAGCAAACGAGATATTGGTTAAACCATCCTTGCTGAAAAAATAATTTAAGCTAACTTTCTGAGCAAGACACAGCTAACTGAACAGTCGTTTTGGGGGGCGCATTTACTCTGACAAAGGTTACATTTACTTTGTCCATTCACCTTTATATGATATTTCTTTGTTTTTCTGTATTATTTGTAATAACTAGTGAGAAAATACTTGTATATATATTTATATTGAAAGCAAGTTGATGTGGTTTATTATGTAGTGTTCTTGAGTAAATTATGGGATATAAAATCAAACTAAATTAGAGATAAAAAAGCTATTCCTTACAAGACAAAAATAACAGAAAGTAGGAGCTAGCATGGAAAAAAAGTATCTGGCACCATCTGAAATTACAAAAGCAATAATTTTTTCTGCAGAAACAAAAGCCAATTTGTCAATAACTAGAATGCTTATCCTAGGAGTGATGGCAGGTGTTTATGTTGGTTTTGGAGGATTTGCATATATTGTAGTTATACAGACCTTAGGCAATGTAGATATTGGTTTAGCAAAATTATTAGGTGCCTCAGTGTTCCCTGTAGGTCTAATGCTAGTAGTTTTTTCAGGAAGTGAGCTTTTTACTGGAAATAATTTAATGACACTAGCCCTAATGGATAAAAAAATAACATTAGCTGGAATGTTAAGAAATTGGATTTTTGTTTATTTGGGAAATTTTATAGGTTCTATTGCCTTAGCATATATAATTTACAATTCACAATTAGTAACCAAAGATTTACTGCTCTCTACCCTTAATGTAGGGCTTGCCAAAACATCCATAAGTTTTCAAACAGCTTTTCTTAGAGGAATCCTTTGCAATATATTAGTTGTGCTTGCAGTATGGTCAGCTACTGCTTCACTTGATATTGGCTCAAGAGTACTATCAATATGGTTTCCTATCATGCTTTTTGTATTATCAGGGTTTGAGCATTGTATTGCTAATATGTTCTTTCTTCCTTTAGCTAAGTTTTCAGGACTTGCTATTTCATGGAGCAATATTTGGGTGTTAAATCTAATTCCAGTTTCTTTAGGCAATATAGTTGGCGGAGCAATAATTATCCCAGTAGTATATTATATTTCTTATGTTTTGCCTGAAAGAAAAAGCAAAAGTTAGGTTTTTAAGTAAACCGCAAGGACACAGCTCTTGCGGTTTAGATATAGTATTATTTACATATTACTAGCAAAGAAGTTTATTATTTTAAAAGTAATTCTATCTATATTAGGATAAAAGTCATGTACCGCCTTTGAAAATTCCTTAATATCCACAGGAGCTTTTAAAAGAACATTACCTGTGCCTTTTGTTTTAAATAATGATACTATACCTTTTACAGTATCTCCAATAGCTACATTTGCTTGAGCATACCCTCCCATTGCAAAATGTTGAGCTATTGCTGCACCTCCAATTGCCATATAATATCCAAAAGCAGCTCCTCCCATTGCAAAGCCTAAAGATCCAGATAATCCACCTAAAGCTATCAACAGCCCTATTGAAAGACCCCCAAAACTAATTAAACCAATTGATATACCTCCCAAGCTTATTATACCAATTGATAATCCTCCAATTGCTATTATACCCTTTGCTAGACCGTTCCTTCTACTATTTATATGAATTAAAGGAATGCCAAAAACCCTTGTTTTTGACTTATATTCGTATTCTGAATAATAATATCTATTGTCATATTTAGAGTCCATATTTTCTCCAAATTCTTTAGCAACTTCATAAGGATCTCCCATTAGCTTCCAAGGGTCTTCTTCTCCTGTTTCTAAAGACTTTATCTGAATATGATTAAGTAAATCTTCTTTTATCTTATTTCTTGTAGCACCACTACAGTTAATGTTATTAATTACAGATTTTACATACCTTTCATGACTTAGATTTTTCATTCTCATATTCCTCCTTTCAATATGCCTTTAGTACCATCTAAAAAATCGTTCCATTCTTCAATATATACTTTAAATACTGCTACACCCTTTTTCGTAATTTTATAGTACTTCCGAGGTACAGTTCTCTTAGAGGGCTCTTTGTTCCAATAGCTTTCAATAAGCCCTTCATCTTCTAATCTATATAATACAGGATAAAGGGAACCTTCCTTTAATTTAAAATATCCATTGCTTTTTTCATCCATTACTTGAATTAACTCATATCCATACATATCTTTTTCACTTATCATTTTTAGAATTAAAATGTTCAAAACACCTTTTTTTAGCTGCTTATCAATTTCACTCAAAACTCCACCTCACAATCTTAAGTATTTAGTATTACTAAGTATAGTATAATACTAATTATTTTATTATGCAAGCATTTATTTAGTTTTATTTTGCAAGTTAAAGGCATAAAAAAGCAAGACTTCTTCACGATTAATAATTAACACGTGCAAAAATCTTGCTTATATCTTCAATAGATAAACCTATGAACTAGTCCTATAATTTAAAAATAACGCTGTCAATAAATCCCCTGTCACTTTATTCTTTTACACTCTTAGACCCTTACTTTTCAAAAGTACCTTTTACCTTCACTTCACCATTATGATACATAACTTTCCCTCTAGATATTACAGAATTAATATTTAAATCATCTTTATTTAACAATACTATGTCTGCATCTTTTCCAACTTCAATATGCCCTTTGTCTTTAAGCATATAGTTGTTAGCAGGATTTGATGTAATGACTTTTATGGCGTCTTCTATAGCTACTTTTTCCTTTATTATTGCCTCTCTTACAGCATTATAAAGAGAAGTTACTTTTCCAACTCCTAGTCCAATATATCTTCTTTCTTTGTCAAAAATAGGTAGACTTCCCTGACCATCAGAAGTAAAGGTTATATTTTCAATATTTACTCCTTCTTCTAACATTATTTTCAATGCTTTTCCTGGAGTTAGCTTATCTTCATCAGTAGATGTATTTGAAGTACTTGTAGTGAAATCTACAAGTCCTCCTCTTTTAGCATAGTCTATTGAAACTTTAAATAATTCTGGATTACGCAATACATGAGTCAATACAAATTGTCTAGGTGGTATTTCTGTTTCATCTAATATTTGTTCTATAAATCTTATGTTCCTCGCTCCATCTCCCATATGAATATTTACAACTCCTGCTTTCCCAGACAGTATACCTCCAACTCTAGCTTCTGCAGCTATTTTAGCTATATCCTCCATTGTAGGCTGAGAGGATCTATGGTCTGATAAAGCTATTTCCCCTACGCCTATTATCTTCTCAATGAGTATTATATCATCTTGAATACTTCCTGTAATAGTTCTAACTGGAACCTGATATGAGCCTGTTAAAACATAGCAAGTTATACCTTCTTCATCTAGAGCATAAGCTTTTGCTAATAGGTTTGTCATAGTCCTTGTAGTTCCGTCTGTTCCAAGAACTCCTACAATAGTAGTAACTCCACCTGTTGTAATATCTGAAAGCTGTATTTCTGGTGTTCTAGTTTTAAATCCACCTTCTCCCCCACCACCAGTTATGTGAACATGTCCATCAATAAAACCTGGAACTACGAGACTTCTTGCTGCATCTATGATTTCAATATCTACAAAATTATCTGGTATATTGATACAATCATCTATATATCCAATCTTATCTCCTATTAGCAAAATGTCTTTTATGCCTAGATATTTTGGTGAATATACTTCTCCGTTTTTGATTAATTTAAGCATTCATATTCTCCTCTCTAGATTTTTCTGCGTTTCTCCTAAAGATTCATTGTAAATATCAGATCCTTAGTTAGAGACCCTTCGTAAGTAATACTTATCCTGCCCATCTCAGAGTGACAAAATGCGAATGGGTGAGCACTGACCCCGTCCCCTTGCTTATCCTTGCTTCACCCTTGCTTCACTCTTTAAAATTAAGGCTATAATAGTGTTGTACATTCAAGAAATCAGTCCAAGCTTCTTTATTCTCTATTTCAGACTTATTCTTATACTCTCCATTTTCTTTAAAGAAGATTTCATGGTTTACATCAAGTTTTTCTTTAAGGTTTGATACATATTGCATATATTCATTACCTTCCCATCCAATATAATCAAACAACTCTGTCATCAAGAAATTAGGGCTTATGGTATTACCTTCTCCAACAAACTCTTTATTAAGGGTTTTCCTTGCAGTATCATTTGCCCAAATCAAGTACGGAGTTTGATAATAATTCTTAAATCCTTGTATATCCGACAAATCTAAGTTAATATCTAACATTTTATAACCACTATTATCAGTTCCTAGCCAAGGATTGTGATCCCCAAATAAAACTATTATAGTAGGTTCATCTTCACTTCTAAAATAGTCAACTAGCTCTTTTATTGCCTTATCGGTTTCATTAATTCCATGTAGATAATTATTTATAATATTATAATTAGCATCATCATAACCTGTTTGTTTCTTTAAAAACTGCTCTTCTGTATATTTTTCGCTTGAATATGGTCCATGATTTTGATAAGTCACAGAAAAATTAAAATATGACTCCCCATTATTTTTACTGTTCTCATGTCCTTCAATAATATAATCGAAAAAATCTTTGTCCCATAAATATTCACTTTGAACTTCTTTATACTTATTATCAAAATGCTCAAATTCACTAAACCCTAAATAGTTATTTACATTCCTTCTGTTGTAGAATGATCCTGTAATAGGGTGCATAGCTTCTGTTTTGTATCCTTGTTCATTAAGATACCAGACAAATGAATTGGTTTTCCTATAATATTTTGGATGAGTATAGTATCCTGTAAGAAATGCTCTTTCAGTATCTATAGTACCTCCAGCAAAAATATTAGTTACTAATTTACCATGAATAGATTCCTTCTGTAATTCATGGTAATTCTTATATACGTCGATACCTAATTCCAGATTTTCAAATTCAGAGAAGTCATTATATGCCTCCAACATAATAGCAATAATATTTACTTTTTCTCCTTCCGGAATATTTGTATATTCATATTGGTTTAAGTCTTTTATGGCTCTTTCCTCGTCATATCCTTCTAACTCAACCTCTTTAGAATAAGTAGCGCTGTAAATAAAAGGATATATAAAGCCCTTTGATTGAAATTGCTGAGATTGTATCCATATGTTTATTGTACTTTTATCTCCAACTTCTGCATAAATTTTGGAATCGAAATAAAATCCATTGAAAATAATATAAGTTATAATACACAATAATACTATAAAAATTGTTCTTACTTTAAATGAATTAACTTTTAAGTCAAAAAACTTTCTCAATAATAATGCAATTATGAATAATCCAACTATCATAATTATTACTTTAGGACTTAATCCTAAGCTATATTTTTCTGCCATAATTAACGACTCTTTAAATAACTTTAAATCCATAAATGTAAAAGGATCGTCTCTATAAGTTAATTTAAATTTATTAACTAAAGACATAGTGACAAAAACAAAGCTATTTACAATAAAGCTAATCCACAACCTATTGGATATTAAATACACAAAAGCCATAAGTATAAAAACAGGGATAAAGTTCATTAATACGAGTAAGCCTTCTCTGCAATATATAGATAGATATCTTAAATCTGACACAGATCTAGAAAACAAGAAAGTAATTGTAGTTATTATTAAACTCAGTATAATAATAGTAAATAATATAGTTATGCCTTTAATAAACTTATTTAATTTTAGTTTTGAATCTTTTTCTATTAAAGATAATATGCTATTCATTTCAATTCCCCCTAGAACATAAAAACAGAATTTATACCTTCTAAAATTCTACTTCAAATAAATGTAATCTTACCTTGTTTATTTTATAGTATTAATTGAAATAGGTCAAGAAAACAGAAAACAGTCATATCAAGCTTAAAGCTTAATAATGACTGATACTAATAAAGGTACAGAAGTGGACACTATTACTCCACTAATAAATGCTATTATTGCTGTTTGCGGGTTTGTAGACTTTGCTATTAGTGGTAGTGATGTATCCATTGAAGTAGCTCCTGCAGGAGCTATACTTTCAATATGGCCTATATATTTGGCAATAAAAGGTATTGTAAGAAGTGCTATAATCTCTCTTGTCACATTTGATATAAATGCTAATGCACTAAGTTTTGACGAATATGTGACAAGCATCATTGAAGATAATGAATACCATCCTAAGCCTGCTCCAACTGCTCCGGCCTCATTTACTGGCATACCAAGTATAAAACCTGCTATAATGCTTCCAAATATACTTCCTATTATTATCATAACAGGAACTAAAAGCACTCTAAATCCAATTTTCTTTATTTTCTCAAGAACACCTTTATTTTTTCCTATATCAATTCCTACAAAGAATAAAAGTAAGCATAAGCCTATATCTAGAATATAATCAGTATATTGAAGCATCTCACCTGGCAATATAAAATAACCTGCTCCTATACCTGCTACTACTGCTAATATAATTTTAAAACTCATCTTTTTGCTCTCCTTGCTGAATATTTTTCAAAACAAAACCCTTGATTAATTTTACAAACACAACGCTAAAAGTAATTGTAAAAATTGAAATCACCAGTGCTTGAAATCCTAATTCAAAAAATGAAGATATTACTTTTTCATCTAATCCCATTCTAAGTCCCATAATAAAAAGCAAGAATAAAAGACATATATTCTGTATAATTCCAAGCTTTGAATTTAGCTTTTCGCCACCAAAACCTTTATATCCAAAAAATCCACCAATAATTAATATTCCTAAATATAATAACAGTCTAGCACTCATGTATTTCCTCCTTCATTTTTACTCCTAGAATAAGATTATCATTAGTGTCCATATGAGGTCAATAAGTTGTATATCAAAAAAATTCATAATATAATCCAGTTTTTTGAACATATTATTTCATATCTGCTATAATTATAAATTTGACTAGCTATTAAATAATAATTTTTAAAGGAAAAAGAAAAGGTAGTGACCTTATTAATGACTATAATGTTAGAAAAGCATATCTAGAAGAAGCTTAGAAACAAATCTTTTTATTAACTATACCTTTTCAACACAATGCTTTTAGGGTATATTATTATATGTATAAAAAAGTATTGTGAGGGACGTGATAGTTTTGATAAACATTATAAATGAATCTAACAATCCATATTTTAACTTGGCATTAGAAGAGTATGCTCTAAAGAATCTGAACCTTGGAGATGACATGTTAATATTATGGATAAATGAACCAACTGTAGTTATCGGAAGAAACCAAAATACTATCGAGGAAATCAATAGTAAATACATCAAAGAACATAATATTAATGTTGTTAGAAGAATGTCTGGTGGTGGAGCAGTCTATCACGACTTTGGAAATGTGAATTATACTTTTATAACTTCTAGCGAAGGAGATAGTGCAAATAACTTTAGGAAATTTACACAGCCAGTCATAGATCTTTTAAGCGACCTTGGAGTTAAGGCAGAGTTCTCAGGAAGAAATGATATTACTATAGATGGTAAAAAGGTTTCTGGTACTGCTCAATACTACCTTAAGGATAGAATGCTTCATCATGGGGCTATATTATTTCATACAAATTTAGATATACTTAAAGATGTTTTAAATGTTAAGCTGGATAAAATAGAATCAAAAGGTATAAAATCTGTTAGAAGCAGAGTTGCAAATGTTTACGACTATCTTCCAAATAAGATGAGTCCTGTAGAATTTAAAGAAGCACTTTCAAATTTTATACTTAGTTCTAGCGACAAAAACAAAGAGTATAATCTAACAGATGAAGACCTTGCTGCTATAAATAAAATGAAGGATGAAAAATATAATACTTGGGAATGGGTATACGGAGAGTCTCCTAACTTTGACCTTCAAAAATCTAAAAGATATGCAGGTGGTAGCTTAGATATAAGACTTGATATTCAAAATGGAAGCATTAAAGAATGTAAAATATTTGGTGATTTCTTTGGTAAAAAAGATAAATCTGAACTAGAAAACCTATTAACCGGTACCAATTTTAAAGAGGATTCTGTTCGAAATGTACTTAATTCAGCTAACTTTGAAGACTATTTTTATGGAATAACTATTGAAGATTTTATAGATTGTATGTTTTTTGAATAGTAAAGAAAAGTGAACGAGTTATTTCTTCATAAATTGAAGCCGCTATTTTTAGTAAAGTAGCGGCTTTTTCTCTATTCATTTATATTATCTCTATGATGCAATCCTAAAAGGTTACCAATAGGTACTGTAAATATAATACCTGTTCCAGGCTCATTTAATTTTCCTGCTTCTACTACTGCATCATAAATAGGTTTCATTATTTCCTTCTGAACTAATATGATGATTATTTCCTTAGATGACTCTATATGAATATTGAATAACTTACGAGCTTCATTAGCACCAGTTCCTCTCCCGTACATAATGGTAGCTCCTTGAGCTCCGGCTTCTTTTGCTTTTTTTACAACATAATCAGCTTTTCCTCTTTCGACTATAGCAAAAATTCCTAATACGTCTATCATTTTAAAACCTCCATTACCTAATAATAATACCTAATGCCAATACTGCAATAATAGGCATTAAAGAAGTTATACCGATGACACCGAATCCATCTATCAAGGCATCTGTAGACCCAACTATCCGCGCCAAACCTACTGCTATCGCCATGTTTAAAGGAATATTTACAGGGCCAGTAGTAGATGTTGCAGAATCAAATGCAACTCCTACAAACTCTTTTGGTGTAAAATATACTAATATAGCTGCTACTAAAAGCATTGGTATAACAAGCATTGAAGTAGGTATTTTATTAAGAATTTTAAATATACCTATTGCCATTCCAATTCCGAAACCTAATGCTACTGTATGTATCAATACTTTGCTAGGTATAGATCCTATTGATACTTCCTCAACTTCAAAGGCTAAAGCCCTCAAAGCAGGCTCAACTAAAGTAGAAGCATACCCTAATAAAAATGCAATAATAGTAATTAAGATTTTATTATCAATATTTACAAGTCCTTCTCCAACAGAATCCCCTAACGGAATAATAGTCATATATACACCCTTTAAAAATAGATGTAATCCGATCACAGAAAGTAAAAATCCTAATGCTAATTCCTTGATATTAGTTAGTGGTTTTCTTAGTATGATTATTTGAAAAGCTATAAGTACTGCTAATATTGGAATAATACTTTTTGCTGTCCCCCACAAATCCTTTAAAATGTCAAATGCTCTCAAATCTGTAAGTCCCCCTTTTTCTTATTTAGTCCTAAAAATACTGTTTCGTTTCTTACTCTTCTACAATATATTTTACAGTATATAAATATATTGTCAATTGAAGAAAAGGAGGCAAATAGTAATATTAAAATAGTGAAGATATAAAATATAAAATAGCTGCTGATATAACCATAAATAAGCAAAACCCAATACTACTATCAAGTAGTTTTTTCTCTTCTTTTGTAGAGTGTATCAATCCAGTAGCTACTCTCCTATAATTATAATCATTATTATAAGTTGATTTCATGCCTCCTAATACAGAAAAAGCACCTATTACAAATATTGCATAAGAAAAATATCTAAGAATTGTTGCAAAACCAGTTTCGAGAAGTAAGCTTAATGTAAAGACTATAGCAATAGTTATAACCACCAAAATAATTATCTTTTGTAGATAACCTATTAGTCCATCTTTTAAAAACCTATTATGTCTATATCTTCTCACCTAGTCATCCCCCTTCTTTTCTAACTTCTCTTTCATTATTCATCCTACAGTTTTATTATATAATTTTACTCTACATATCATAACACATACTCAATGAAAGATACATTTATCAGTCTGAAATGTCATTTATAATACTGACAATTAAATAGGATCCTTATGGCCCCTATTTATATCTGCTAATATTCTATTTTAGTGTATGAATCGGACTACCAATGCTAAATGTGCTGCTTCCATAATTGTTTCTGAATGCGTCTAAAACTCAACTATTTCATCGTATAAATCAAGGTTTTCGTGAGATATAATAATGATTAGTTTCGTATTTTTGTACTTTTCAATCAAATAATAAAAACTCTTTTTACTTTCTTTATCTAACGCTGAGGTAGGTTCATCAAATAGCCATACATCTGCAGACGATAGAAAAGTACGAGCTAAAGCAATCTTTTGACGTTCTCCACCAGATACTTCATCATTCAGTGAATCAAGTTCACCATCAAATCCATCTTTTTTGGAATTAGCAATATTTGCAATATTAAAGTTATCAAGAATAAATTCTATTTCATAATCTCGTTCCTTTAAAGGATTTTCAAACACACTCTTACAAAATAGATTATCAGTTAATGATTCACTTAAAATAAATGGTCTTTGTTCTACAATAGATATATTTGATGTTATTACCTTTGAGAAGTTTATGTCTTTTAGTGGATAATCTAAGTGATGAAGGGTTCACATTACATACTTCCCTGTAAGAAGCATTGTATATTTTTTCAATGCTTAAAATATTTGCTATATAACCTGATTCACTTTGTATTCTAATATATTGTAAATTAGTAATATACGATAGAACAACTTGAATGAATATTAAAGCTACAAAAGTTCCAACCAGCTGTTGTAAACTAACCATTGTATTTTTTCCAGTAATTAAGTCTACAATCTGACCAGTTATCAAAGGTATAAAAACACCTATCAAACTAATTAATAAGGACAAAATTATGTAAAGCAAATAGCTATATCCATGTTTATTTATATGTTTAAAACCAAATTTAAGAATATCTCTAATATTTTTCATCTCTACTCCTTATAATTAACCCATAATATATTGACAAAGTATAAAAAGAGATTGCTTAAAGCAAAAACACTCAATGCCCAAGTCCATGAAAAGCCTAAATCTCCTGATAGTAATTTATTCATGTCTATAAATTGTAATAAGTTAAGTGCTGAACTTTTAGCATCTGTAGGTACTAAAAGAGTGACAGCTAGCATAACTATTCCTACCATGGAGATTAGTATTGATATTTGCTGATTCTTTGATATATAAGATACAAAATTTGTTAATAAGTATGTTAAAAATAAAAACAAAATGAATATAAGACTACTATACATGACTAGCTTACCTATACTGATTACCATATCATAGGCTTGCAAGAATTCATTAGCTGAATCAAAATTGCCAAAAGCATGCAATCCTTGACTGTTTATTACTGTAAAATTTTCTAATCCCAAACCATATTTATAGAAGCCAATTGAGCATAGAATTAGAATCGGAATTATTACTGAAAATAGTGACAGAATAAATCTGGTGATAAATCTTATGTTAAAGATTTTTGTTTTACTATAGGGAAGTGTAAAAATTAACCTTACTGTTTCATTGTCAAAGTCTTTTGACCATATATCAAAGTTAAAGAGAATAATTAGTACAATAATAAGTAAACTTATGTAGCTTCTCCCATTGATTGAATCATTTAATAAATACATCGCTGTTGGCCTTAAAGGATTAATTTCTGCTTTTAGGCCCGACTCCTTAGATTCACCTAACAGCATCATTCTTTTATTCCAATCTCTTTCTACATCTCTATACAAACGGGTAATACCTGTATCAATCTTCATTTCATTTACTTCAATTAGACTTTCATCTAATCTCTGTTCAACGTTAATAATTTTTTCTTTATTTTCTTCAGACTCTTTCCACAAAAGACTAAGTGTTGTTAGGTTCTTTAAGTGACTTTTCCATGTTTGATCCATAAGTTTTGCTTCTGGAGTACTAGGATGTCCGGGGAGCTCATCTATTAATCGCTCAAGTCGTCTTGTATAACGAGCTGACCATACTGTTGCATTATTAATTTCTTCAGATAGCTCCTGTAGACGCTGTTGTGGATACCTCTCGTATTGCCTTTCATAACTTACTTGAAATATTAAAACTGCTATAATACAAGATATTATTATAAGTATAATGTTTTTTCTAGAAAAAAACATTTTAATTTCATTTTTAAATAGCCCCTTCATATTTATCACCATACACTTTTTTATAATAACTTTCTAGGTCACTGTGTTCCTTTCTAATATCAAGAACATAAATATTCTCTTTTGACAAAGTCATTAAAAGCTTTCCAAGAGCTTTTTCTTCTTTACATGTAAAATAAATCCAAGTATCGTTTTCCTGCTCTGAAAGTAAATTAACTTCAGAAATATTTTGTATATGTTTTCTAGCTTCTTCACGCTCATGAACTAATATGCTATATGCAGCTTCTGATAACAAATCTTCTGGCAATGACCCGTCATACAGCTTATTCCCTTTATTAATGAAAATTACTCTGTCAACTATCTTCTCGACTTCCCCAAGCTGGTGTGAAGAAAATAGAATAGAAGAACCTTCTTGTCGTATAAACTCCATCTGCTGACGCAGATTAAAAACAGCCTGTGGGTCTAAACCGTTTGTTGGCTCATCTAGTATTACTAATTTGGGTTTATGCATAATGGATAGAGCTAACATAAGCCTCATTTTCATACCCATGGAATATTTGCCAGTGACTTTTTTTATCTGTATTCCTAAGCCACTAAACTCTACCATCTCCTGAATTCTTTCTTTATCTATCCCACGCCAATTTGCCATCATCTTCAGATGTTCCAAACCCGAAAGCTCTGGATACAGTGTAGGATGCTCGATGCTGACACCCATATGAGCTAAAGCCTTTTGTCTCTCTTTGAAAATGGAGTGACCGTTGATCTCAATATGTCCTCCATTGATCCTATATAAGCCACAAATGCATTTTAGTGTAGTGGATTTTCCACTGCCATTAGGGCCTAAAAAACCTACTATCTCTTGTTCCTTAACTATAAAACTCAAATCTGGAATAATGCTCTCCTTCCTAAAACTTTTTTTTAAATGTTCTACCTTTAATATATCTTTCATCATACCCTCCTAGCCCACATAATCTCTTTTTTCATTTATGGCATGAAATACGATATGTATAATAATAATGGATACTAACAGTACAAGTGCTGATTTAAACCATGTATATGTGGCTGACCCTGTCGTAACATCCCAAGATGAAGTAATGGAAAACGGATTAAACTTAAGCTTTTCTAAGAATCTCTGTGATACTAAATAGAAAACTGAAATTATAGTCAGTGCAAAAGATGAACGCATGACACTAGTAAAGCTAAGTCCTATACCTACTCCTAATATGGTGAAGAAAATGACCTTTAATAAACTAATAACTAAAGAAATTAGCATAACCTTCCATAAAGGATAGATTGTAAGTATAGTTGCCGGATAATACCCTCCTTCAAACCATGGTCTCGTTCCATAAAATTTACCTAATCCATAATAGGAATATTCCTGAACATGTGTATATCCTGTAAATGAAGTAAATCCCTGTTCATAGACAAATATAGGGTTTTGTAGCCCATTGAACCCATACTTAAAGCCAAAATAAAGTATAGGCAATATAAGTGTAATAACCAGAATACTCATTACAGATATAAGACCTAATTTGTAATAATAGCTTATTATATAGCTTCTTTTTTCAGGCAACATCTCAATAAGCTTGTTACTTCTATTTTTACGTTCTTCTAAAATAACAGCACCTGTAAAAATGATTACAAGTACAGCAAGTAATTGGTATGAATACTCTTCCAAGCCTACTTTATTGATATAAAATGTCCAAGGGGAAGCTGTTCCTGAATCTAAATGTTTATCACCTGATTTTGCTAATTCAAATCTTGCCTTTAGCGTTTGTTTAAGTCCATTATATACATACTCACAGGTTTCTTCACTCCAGCTATTGTCAATGCCCTTTATTCTGCTAAGCTCTTCTATAAAATGAAGCTGACTTGAATCAAAAGGATAATTAATATTTAAATTCAGAAGTTCTATTTCTTCCTTAAATACATCATGTGATAATGGTCTTCCTTTTTCAAAATTAGCTACAGTGTCCATATATGCCATAGTTATCTCAATATCACAGTATAGTTCATCCTTCCATGTGTCAGATGAAGTACTATTTTCTAATTTTTCAGCTAAGCCCTTATACCTTTCTAATATCCATTCTTTATATTTAATGTAGTTATCATACAACGGTTTCTCTGAATCAGTCAGTTTCAAGAGCTCTATCCCTGCTTTTTCCATTCTGATATTTTCTTCTTGATTGAGAGCAAATAGTTCATACTGGGAAACAAAATTATCGTTTGAGTCATTAGCAGTTCTTTCTATACGAATAACAGTATAGGTATTTAATATGATAAGTATAATAGCAAATGCTAAAGTAATTTTACTTTTCATAATAGATTTTATTGAGTATTTGATAGAAATTCCCCCTTTCTATGATATTTTTAAGTAGTGTTATAGGGATCCCAGCTAGTATTCCTAGGCTTTATATTTTTGATTTCATTCCCTTTGGTAATATTTGACTTAGGTATACGTAAAAACACTTCAAAATACTTCAATATTCTATTAAATATATTTCACCCTTGTTCCTACACTTCAACATTATACTAGTTTAGGTTAATAGAGAATGGTGAATTTTATTTACCTTTATTGTATGTTTTTTTGATTCATACGTCAACTATAGACTCTCGACAATATTTTACATCACTAATCTCTTATTAGATCTTAATAGGATAAATGTTATTGATTATAATCCCATACTCTGATAAAATAACAGTAAACTACATTTACTCATGGCGGTGGTTAAATAATGACTGAGCTAACCTTAGGACAAAAAGTAAAAAAGGCACGATTAGAAAAAAAATTTTCACAGAGTGAACTGGTAGGGAACTTTATTACAAGAAATATGTTAAGCAAAATAGAAAATGATTCTGCTAATCCTTCACTAAAAACAATTGAATACCTTGCAGAGAAACTTGAAAAGCCAATTTCTTATTTTCTTGATAATTCAATTGTAATTGAAAACAAAAAAAAGAATAGTATTGAGCTGGCATTTGAACATTCAATATATTTGTTTAAGAATAAGGAATATGATGACTGCATCACTTATATAAAAAATATGTTAAAAGAATATGATTGTTCAACTGACAAAATAAGTTATCCTAGAATTCTAAATATTCTAGGCAGGTGTTATGTTTACATTAATAAACCAGAGGATGCACAAAAAACTTTTGAAGAATGTATTAAGATTCTAGATATAAATAATGACTATTATTATTTAATTTGTTCATATCTAAATCTTAGCTATATTTATTTTAATAGCAGTAGATTCAAAGATTCAGAAAAGTTATCCAGAAAAACTATTGAACTACTTAGCAATTCCCATACAGATAACGAATTAATGGAAATTAAATTGTATTATGTCTTAGGATATTCTCTATTCGAGCAGCAAAGGTACACTGAAGCAATACCTCCTCTTTTATATTCTTTAGATATTTCTAAGCAATACAATTGCTTCTATAATGCAGGTAATATCCATATGCTTTTAGGCTTGGTATATGAACGAAATGATGATATAAAAAAAGCAATATACCACACACAAAAGTCCATTGCTTTTTATGATTTCACAGAAAAATATGAGCTAAAGGCCGCAAGTCAAAAAAATTTAGGTAATTACTATATTGCAGAAGGTAATTATTCTGGTGCAAAGTTATATTTAAGTGAAAGCCTGAAATATTACGAAAGTACTAACAATCAATTAAAGGTTAATACAATAAAATCTGATATTATAGAAGTCTTAACTAAAGAGGAAAAGTATGCAGATGCAATAAAATTCTCAGAAGAAGTAGATATTAACATTATCAAGGATACGGATAAAGCTTCTGTATATAAAAACTTAGGCAAATGCAACATTTATTTAGATGAGTATAGCAAAGCAGAAAACTATCTTAATAAAGCTTTAGAAATACTAGAAAAAAACGAAAAGCTGAATACTCTTTACGATACCTATACTTTTTTAGCTGAGTTATATTCTTTGACTGATGATTTTAAAAAAGCCTATGAATTTTCTAATAAGTCAAAAGATGTACTAAAAAGAAATATAAGGCATAGTTAAGCAAAGCTAAAAAATAAGCTGGCATACGATTTTATCCTTGCCAGCTTTGTTTTTATCTATAATTGGAGTTACATATTTTCTATGATTTTAGTGTATGAATCGGACTACCTAGTGCCAAATGCGCTGCTTCCATAACAGTTTCAGAAAGAGTTGGATGTGGATGGATGCCTCTTGCTAGGTCTTCTAGTGTTCCTTCTAGTTCCATAGTCATTACTCCTTCTGCTATCATGTCTGTAGCTGTGGAAGCCATCATGTGCATTCCTAGAATTTCTCCGTATTCTTTATTTGCAACTATCTTCACAAATCCGTCTCTATCTCCCTCTGCTAAAGCCTTTCCGTTTGCACTTAGTGGGAATGTTCCTACAACAATGTCATAACCTTTTTCTCTAGCCTCGTCTTCTGTCAAACCTACAGTTGCTATTTCTGGGAAGCTATAGATACATGAAGGTATTCTGTCATAGCTCATTTTACTATCTTTGCCCATAATGTTTTCAACTGCTATTATTCCTTCTGCTGAAGCAACATGGGCTAATAGATGCTTGCCATTTATGTCTCCTATCGCATATACTCCCTCAATGTTAGTACGTAGTCTTTCATCGGTAATGATACCTTTTCTATCTGTCTCAAGATTTAAGTTTTCAAGACCCTTTAGATTTGGAGTTCTTCCTAAGCTAACTAGTATCTTATCTCCTTCAAATGTCTTTTCTTCTCCATTTACCTCTACTGTAACCTTATTGCCTTCGAATTTCTTTTGTTTTACACCGTAAATTATCTTTACGCCTTTTTTAGTTAGAACCTTAGCCATAGCTTCGCTTAGGTCTTTGTCTATGCCAGACAATATTCTTGGAGAACGTTGAAGTATTGTAACCTTGCTGCCAAGTGCATTATACATTGTTGCAAATTCAATGCTGATAGTTCCTGCACCAATTACTATCAAGTGTTCAGGAAGCTCTTTTGGGTCAAGAACCTCTGTACTAGTAACAGCATAACCCTGATCGAAGGATTCCTTTATTCCTTCTATGTCTGGAATCATAGGAGATGATCCTGTTGCAATGATTAAGTTTTTAGTGCTTAGTGTTTCGTCATTTACTTTGACAGTATTCTTATCAACTACTTCACCAAAGCCTTTATAAATATCTACTCCATTTTTTTCTAGAAGCATTTTGACTCCGCCTGTAAGTCTTTTTACTGCTTGGTTTTTTCTCTTAACCATTGCATCTAGATTAACTGATACTGCACTCTTATCATTAATGTCAATACCATACTTTGATGCATTCATTACATATTCGTATACCTTCGCACTTTTAAGAAGTGTTTTTGTAGGTATACATCCTACATTAAGACAAACTCCTCCTACTTCTCCAGCTTCGATTACTGCTGTTTTTGCTCCCATTTGCGCTGCCTTTATGGCAGCTACATAGCCTCCTGGACCTGCTCCAAGAATTAAAATGTCGTACTGTTTCATTCTTTTTCCTCCCTTAGCTTAGTAACAGCAACATAGGGTTACTTAAAAGCTCCTTAAGTTTTAGTAAAAATCTTCCTGCATCTCCTCCATCGATAATCCTGTGGTCAATACTTAGTGATATAGGCATCATATGTCTAATTACTATTTCATCATCTAATACTACTGGTTTTTTGTCTATCTTGCCTATACCAAGTATACCTACTTCAGGATATCTGATTACAGGGACTCCATAAGATGAGCCTAATGCACCATAGTTAGTTATTGTAAATGTTCCACCGTACAATTCTTCTAGGCTTATAGTTTTATTTCTAGCCCTTTCAACAATGCCTTCAAGTTCCTTTGCAATCTCTAGAATCCCCTTATTATCTGCTTCCTTCAAAACCGGAACCATTAATCCCTCTGGTGTGTCTGTTGCTATACCTATATTATAGTATTTTTTATAGATAATTTCATCCTTTATATCATCAAAACTGGAATTAAATACAGGGAATTCCTTTAATGCTATAGCCAAGGCCTTTATAATAAATGGCATATAAGTTAAGCTAATGCCTCTATCTCTAGCCATTTCCTTTTGCTCAGCTCTTAGTTTAACTAACTCAGTTACATCGAAATCATCCATTACTGAAGTGTGAGGAATTACGGATTTAGACAATATCATGTTATCTGATATTGTCTTTCTTATTCTTGAAATTGGTACTCGCTCTACTTCTCCATAAATCTTAATCTCTTCACGTTTGATCTCTGGTCTTAAGAAAGTATCTCCTACTGGTTGGGCAAATACTTTAGCTTCTTTGATTTCCTTAGGCTTATCAGAGTCCTTAGCCTTTTCATTATATGCATAAATATCTTCCTTCATCACCCTACCAGCTGCCCCTGTACCCCTTACGAGGTTTATATCTATACCTAAATCCTTAGCCAGTTTTCTAGCTACAGGAGTAGCTAAAGCCTTAGTTCTAGTTTCTTTTTCTTCCTGTTTTCCTTCATCACTACTTTCAATGACTTCAGATGACACTTCTATTTCTCCAACTACGCCTGCTCCTTTTTCGTCTTCACTTAAAGGCTCTTGCTTTGCTTCTTCTTTATTATTTCCGCTACCATCATCTATTATGACTACTGTATTCCCAACATGGATTGTATCTCCCACTTCTCCTAAAAGCTTATTTATCTTACCGCCAACCGGTGATGGTATCTCTGCATTTACTTTGTCTGTTTCCACAAGGAAGAGTGAATCCCCTTCCTTAATTGTATCCCCTTCTTTTACAAACCATTTTAAAAGTACACCTTCGTGTATTCCTTCTCCTATATCTGCAAATTTAAATTCAAACATTATTTCACCTCCATTAAAACTCTACAACTTCTTTTATCTTTTTAGCAATTTGTCTAGGTTCTATTATAAAGTGATGCTCTCCTCTTGGTAATGGAACAGTTATGTCGAATCCAGTAAGCCTGGTTGGTGGTGCTTCAAGGTGTAGAAAAGCATTCTCATTTACTATTGATATAAGCTCTGCACCTGTTCCAAAGGATTTCACAGCTTCGTGTACTACTAAAAATCTTCCTGTTTTCTTAACAGATTCAATTATTGTTTCTCTATCTATTGGAGATATGGTTCTTAAATCTATTAACTCAACGCTTATTCCTTCTTTTTCTACTTCTTCTATTGCCTTTTGTGCTTCTCTAACTAATGCTCCCCAAGCTACTACAGTTATGTCTTCTCCTTTTTTAACTATCTTAGCCTTTCCTATTGGTACAGTATAATCTTCTTCTGGAACCTCTTGCTTGAATGCTCTATATATTCTCTTAGGCTCCATAAATATTACTGGATCTGGGTCTCTTATGGCGGATAATAGTAGACCTTTTGTATCATATGGTGTAGAAGGTATGACCACCTTAAGACCTGGAATATGGGAAAATATAGCTTCAAGACTTTCAGAGTGGTGTTCTAGAGCTCTTATCCCACCACCATACGGCATTCTTATTACCATAGGAAGATTATACTTTCCTCTACTCCTATTCCTCATTCTTGCAGCATGTGCAAGTATTTGATTTAGTGCTGGTAGTACAAAGCCTGAAAACTGTATCTCCACAACAGGCTTTAGCCCATTTATTGCTGCTCCTACTGCTGAACCTACTATGGCAGCTTCTGATAGTGGTGTATCAAAGCATCTGTCCTTGCCGTACTTCTCCTGTAAACCGACTGTAGCTCTGAATACTCCACCCTCATAGCCTACGTCTTCACCATATACTATAACTGAGCTATCTCTAGCCATCTCACTATCTAAAGCATGCGTTAGTGCCCCTATATTATTTAGTAAAGCCATTACATTCCCTCCTCTTGAAGATACTTCTTATATTCCTCGTATTGCTCGATTAAATTTGGAGTCATTTCAGCATAGGTGTATTTAAATATATCTTCTAGTGGTACAAGTCCTGAGCCTTCAACCTTTCTGAAGGTTTCACCAACGAAGTTTTCATATTCCTCATATTGTTTTTTGTCTTCTTCTTCACTCCATAAGCCTTTATCTATTAAATACTTCTTAAATCTCTCAATTGGATCTTTCTTTTCCCATTCTTTAACCTCATTATCATCACGATATATTGTCGGGTCATCTGATGTAGTATGAGGTCCTAGTCTATAGGTTACTGCCTCAATAAGTGTAGGTCCTTCTCCATTTCTGGCTCTCTCTACAGCTTCCTTAGTTGCTGCATACACTGCTAACACATCATTACCATCTACTTGGATTCCAGGTATTCCATAAGCAATTGCTTTTTGTGCTAGGGTTTTTGATTTAGTCTGTGTGCTTCTAGGCACTGATATGGCCCATTGATTATTTTGAATCAGGAATATTACAGGTGAGTTAAATACAGCCGCAAAATTAACTGCCTCATGGAACTCACCTTGAGAAGTTCCTCCGTCTCCAACATATGCCATAGCTATGTCTTTTTCTCCCTTTATTTTAGATGCCATTGCAATACCTGTAGCATGATTAAGCTGTGATGCTATGGGAACTGATACGGGAAGCATCTTTACATCATCAGGAAACTTACTTCCCATTTCATTTCCATACCAATATAAAAATACTTGTTCTAGTGATACTCCTTTGTATAACCATGCCCCTAATTCTCTAAATGCTGGAACCAGCCAGTCGTTCTTTTCTGTGGCTGCAATTGACCCTACCTGTGCAGCTTCTTGGCCTCTATTTGGCGCATAAGTTAGCATTCTTCCTTGGCGCTGATATTGAAGTGCTTTTATATCTGCTACTTTTGCAAGAAGCATCGTTTTATACATCTTCAATAGATTATCATTCTCAATAAAAGGTTCTAAATTTTCATCAATTATTTTTCCATCCTTATCTAGTATTTTAAGCATTTCATCTTTTAATGGATTAAATTTATCTGTAGGCATTAAACTAATCCTCCTTCTTATTCTTTGTTTTGTATTTTCTATAGTCAAAAACTAAATAGTTTTATTTTCGTATTTTAATAATACCCTATTTAAGGAAATCAAAACTTTAGTTAATTTTCTATCAACTTTTGATATTATAAGGTTCTCGTTAATTCAAAAAATAGTAAAGAGCGGATGAATCCGCTCCATAAAAATATTTATTATTCTAATCTTCCTTAGCTCTATATTTATTTTGTGGTCTTCCCACTTTACCATATTCTAACTCTAAAATTATCTTTTGCTCTTTTTCCAATAAATCTAAGTACCTTCGCGCTGTTATTCTTGAAACTCCAATGCTTTTTGCTACTTCTTGAGCTGTAAATGTTTTCCCTTTCATCTCTTCAATGTAGTCTATGACTTTTTCATAGGTATATTGACTAAATCCTTTTACATCTCCAATTTCCTCTAGAAGATTGTTAGTAGTTTTCTTTTCATTTAATACATATTTGTCTATTATTTCTTGATTTATAGATTCATTAGCTTCTAAACCTTTTTTTCTATTTCTATATTGAATCATTGCCTCTTTGAATCTGTCAAACACGAATGGTTTTACAATATAATCAACTGCTCCATACCTAAATGCCTCTTCTACAGACTCCATATTTCTATCAGCAGTAATAAGTATTACATCAATCTTTAGATCTTTTTTTCTTGTCCACTTCAAAAGATCTAATCCTTTACCCTGCGGAAAGAATATATCTAGTAGTATAAGATCCGGCTTCCCCTGTAAGATAATTTCCTTTGCTCTTTCTATGGAGCCTACACTATCATATATTTTATATCCATCTACTCTTTTTAAAAATTTTTCATTTATTTCTCTGACCATAGGATCATCTTCAACTATAAGAACTTTTATCATTTTAAATCCCCCTTTTCATGGGAATAGTCACTTCCCAGCAAGTCCCATTATCTGATTTTAGTTCTATTACCCCATCTGCTCCTTCAATGATTTTCTTAACTATATTTAACCCAAATCCTCTGTACCCAGATTTAGTTGTATATCCTTTATTGAAAATTTTATGCTTAATCTCATCGCTTATTCCTGGCCCGTTATCCTTGACTGTCATTCTTAATTGATTTATATCGGAATTAATTTTAATATACAATTTCCCGTTTTTTACTTTAACTAGCTCATCTATGGCATTATCAATTAAATTACCTAGAATAGAGCATACCTCATCAACATTTATTGTTTCAGGTAATGCTGTTAAATTCGAGCTGGAGTCTATTATCATTTCTATTTTTGCTTCAGCAGCCTTGTTATATTTTGAAAGAAGTATTCCTGCTATGTGAACATCCTTTATCTTATATGTTAATGTCCCTAAAATTTCATGTCTTTGCTCAGTTAAATCACATATATATTTTATAGCCTTATCATACTCCTCTAGCTGTATAAGCCCAGATATAGTATGAAGTTTGTTAGAAAATTCGTGACTTTGAGCTCTTAGCTCATTTGTTAACTTCCTTATACCTGTAAGCTCTTCAGCCATTCTCTTAACCTCTGATAAGTCTTGGAAACTAGATACAACACCTATAATTTCATTTCTATGATTTTTCATAATAGTATGACTACAAAGGAGTATCCGTTTTGGGCTTAATTTTACCTCTTCATTATAAACTGATTCTTCACTTTCTAATACTTCTATTACCTGACTAATATATGGTAAATTAAAATTAGAAATGTTTTTGCCAACGTCACTGTCCTTAAATCCAAGTATATCTTTAGCATTTTTATTTAATAAAATTATATTGCCCTTTTCATCTACTGCCATGATACCATTTTTTAAGCTATGGAGTATATTGTCTCTCTGGCCAAGTAAAAGTGCAATTTCCTTTGGCTCCAGCCCAAAAATAGTTTTCTTTATATTAAATGATAAAATTGCTGCACATATAATTCCTACTAACATTCCAATTATAAGAGTCATTCTAAAGTTAAACATATACGGTCTTATTTCTTCGTAAACTGTATTATTTAAAAGTCCTACTAAAACCGCTCCAACTTGCTTTCCTTCATAATAAACAGGTACAAAAGCTCTAATTGCTGAAATTAAGACATTTTTATCAGCAGAAACATAGGATTCTCCAGTCTTTAGTACTCTCTCCTCGCCACCACTAATATATTTTTTTCCTAAGTCATATTCTATTGGATAAGAATACTTTATGCCATCCATGTCTATAACAATTATATATTGAAACCTTGTATCATGCCTAAAGCTTTCTATTTTATCTTGAATAACCCTATAGTCTTTAGTTGTAGCTAATGTTTCTTTTATCACATCCATAGAGGCTATAGTAACTGCCAAGTCCATAGCATTGTTTCCCATCTGATTTTCTATGGTATTTTCAACTTGCCTAAAAGTCAATAATCCTACTCCACCTATTACTGCAATGAGCATTAAGGTCATGAATATAGTAATTTTATATTGTAATTTCACATCAATACACCCTTTAAAATAGGATTTTAATCCGTAATATAAGCCTTACTAAGACCATCTTCAATAGCCTCAATAAGCCCAATGCTTGTATAGGATGCTCCTGCAACAACCTCCACATCTACATTATTATTCTTTATTACTTTAAGAGGTATTTTTTCATATACAATTACGGCGAGTTCAGGCATCTCATATTCTTCAACGATTTCTATATTTAATATGTTGTATTCATCAGTTGTCACTACTACTTTTATAGGTCCATGATGGCCTTCCCCAACCCCTATATATTCTCCAGGTTTATAAAGCTGTTTCTTTGGTTGACAGGATGTTAGTCCTAAAGTTATTAAAAAAACCATAATAAACAATAAAGCCTTTCTCATATTATCTTCCCCTTATTCTTAAAATAGAGGTGAAAAATTTATCTAGAAAATATAATTTTGGTCTTAATGTAAATAACCTTACAATAATTATAACATTTAGCGACTTTTTTGTCACATTTAAAATAGAAAACCTATAATATGTTCATTTACATACTATAGGTCCTTAATTTAGTAATTCTAATAATCTCTATTCAATAACTTTAAAATTGCATGTCTAATTATTTCTTTAGATTCGCAATCTGGTAGTTTTTCAATTTTTTCAATTGCCTTCTCTGTATATTTTTTCGCAACAGCTTTAGCCCTATTAATTCCA